>JACNFI010000183.1:0-1839 GCA_014384665.1 Candidatus Cloacimonadota bacterium | reverse complement strand
GCTGTTAGAATGCAAATTTATGCTGAAACTGGATTTACAACTGAATATAATCAGTCATATAGTATTGACTATGCAGCTCCTGTTGTCTGGACTATTAGTCCTATTGGGGAACCAATAGATAATGACAATGATGGATTATACAATGAAGATTGGCCAGATGGGATAAATCAAGACCAGGATTATGATGACCTAAATCATAATGGTGTTTGGGATTGGGATGATATAAATGGTAATGGCATCTGGGATTTGTATATTTATTGCTATGTAACACCATGTGGTGATACTCTCAGTTACTGGGTAGAAGAACCTGGCGAACCAGGTATAGTTGATGAAGATCCTGTTGATTTCTTGTCTCCTGAAATGCCTTACGGAACTAATGTAGTAATATCTGTTGGCTTCAATGATGTTCCAAGATATGTTGAACATCCAGATACTGGTTATTATTATTCTGCCGCCAGTGGAATTAATACTGAAGGAATTGAACTACTTCTTAATGGTTTGATCATTCCTTCTGATAGTTGTTATGTCAGCAATGGTATATTAACTTATGCTGCTGGAGAGCTTGAAGCTGGGCATTATATTATAACCACAATCATTCCAGATAATGCTGGAAATATTGGTACTGCAACTGTCGGTGAAAATGGAACAAATAGTAATCCATGGCAGTTTGAATTTGATATAGTTGCTCCTGCTCCAACTGTTGAATTCCAACCACTGCATCATGCTGATGGATATGATACATGGTTTGTTGAACCTTATGATGATCTTGAAAATGAATTTAAGTTTGCTATAACCTGGTATGGCAATCCTGATATAGTTCCTAATGAGGTTATAGTAACTTATTATCAACAAGATGTTGAAGGAACTGAAACTATTCTTGATGGACCTCGTACTATTGGACCAACAACTATTGATAGCACAGTTGCGAACTATACTGATAACCTTGGTTCTAATGTGATTGATGAGTTAGCTACTGGAATAATTCTTGAAGTTAATGCCACAAATATCTGGGGTGCTACTTCTACCAATAGGCACACTTATATGATTATGCATAGCCCTGAACTGAAATTTTACGAAAAAGAAGTTCCAATGGTATTCTCAAGCAATCCACTCCGTCTTGGTGGTGGTACTAGAGGTTCAACTTCATTCAATTTTGCACTTACTCGAGATGCTTATATAACTGTAGAGATTTATAACTTCGCTGGTAAGAAAGTCAAAGTACTTAGATCCAATGAATTGATAAAGAGACTTTCTAATAACTCAATTTCATGGGATGGCACAAATGACAAAGGAAATGCAGTTGCAAGAGGTGGATATGTTACTCGTATTGTTGCTACCGGTGTTAGTGGAGATGTTCAAGGTAAGACAATCACTAAGATGCTCAAGATAGGTGTTCTAAAATAAATATTAATAAGGAGGGGGAGAGTTTATCTCCTCCTCTTTTTTTAATATTGAAAAGAAGGTGAATAAATGAAAATGAAAAAAATATATTATATGTTAATAATTGTAATTCTTATTGTTGGAATCTCTTCAAATATGTTTGCTGCTAATGATGCATTACCCTATTTGAGAATGGGAGTTGGAGCAAAAGCATTATCAATGGGAAGTGCTTTTACTGCTGTTTCAAACAATGTTACTGCAACCTACTGGAATCCAGCTGGTTTGGCAAATATTGATTGTATTGAAATTGGCTCAATGTATTCTGCTAATATGGGACTCGACCGCGAGCATAATTATATTGGTATTGCAAAAAAATTTAAATTTGGTACACTTGCGCTTTCCTGGATAAATGCAGGCTGGAGAGATTTTCCGGGCGACCAGGGTGATTATGATATTATG
>JACNFI010000182.1 GCA_014384665.1 Candidatus Cloacimonadota bacterium | reverse complement strand
TGGGAATCTTATGACTATGGTGAAACATGGGACACTGCTAATCTACATTCTTCTGGAAGTCCAATTTTATATTATGTTGAGAACATCCCGGGGTTTCCAGACCCCTCTGGAAATGTTCCTGAGTTTCTTGAAGTTTATGTTTGTGGTTATCATAACACTGCGATTTATGATAATGAAGGGAATTTACACTGGACTTATTTACAGAAATACGGTATTATAGAAGGTATAGACAATCACTTTTTACCTCAAGCAGAAGCAATCTGGGATGGCATTGGATTTACATTTGATGAAGTTCCTGAGATGCAAGGTATAGATACATTATCAGGTCATAGTGTTCCCTGGGAAATTGACCCATTTGGTAACATTTTACTCTATGTAACTGTTGGGTGCATACCAGGAGGCATATTCAATAACAATACACAAAAAAATGCAATTAATTTTGAAAATGGCTGGATGTTACAGATGTGGGCAGATGGCACTTATTTCCAATTAGCTTTAGATGAAATACCAGAATACCTACCTTATTTAGAACATCCTATTATCTTTATTTCAGTATCAAGTGATAATGGAAATACCTGGTCTGAACCTATAGAACTTACTGATATTTTTGATGAAAATGGAGAACCGACTCAATTTTACGAACAAATCACATGTTATCCTTATGTATGTGATCAGATTATTGATTTAGGAAATGATTGGGGACAGGTTACTTTATATTACTTAGACGATAATACTTTTGGTTCATTAGACGACGATGGTGGACAGATTGTCTATTGCTCTATTAAGATAGATTTCTCTGGTGAAGCAATTGAACCAGATAGTCCCAAAATATCTAATCTATCTTTAACAAACTATCCCAATCCGTTTGCATCTTCTACTCGTATTTCATTCTCTGCTTCTGCCAAAGGCAGATCCGCCTCTGGCGGAAAAGGTTTAAACAATGCCTCCCTCAAAATCTACAATATAAAAGGACAATTGGTGAAACATTTGTCAATCTTCAATAATCAATCGTCAATTAAATGGGATGGGAAAGATAACAATAATAATGATGTGGTAAGTGGTATTTACCTTTACAAATTGGAAACTGACAACGGCTCTATAACAAGGAAAATGCTTCTTACTAGATAAAGAATTTATCATTGAGAGTATAAAAAGCCTACATATCTTTGGATGAGTAGGCTTTTTTTCTATCTGTGCAATTTTCTTTTGATATATCAGAAGAAAATAAACAATTAATTTATGTGTCTACTCTAAAAACCCCTGAAGGGGTTAAATTTAGGTTCTTTTTACATTCTACCCACAGTTAAAACTGTGGGCTAACCTTATGATAATTTGGAAGTTAGCCCACAACTTCAGTTGTGGGAATTTATATCAAAACTGATTATTTTAACCATTTTAATGGTTTTTATAGTGGACTCATTTATGTTATAGACTTCATTTATTTAGAAGAAGTTGTATTCTTTTTGTTATAGTCCGAGATAGTTTCTGTTGGCAGAGATGTGTCATCCTGTTTCCATCTATTATCTATTTGGCTGGTGACAAGTTTATGCTTTCTGAAGTAGTTTGCCAGAGCGTCTCTGATAATGGTGTAACGGTATGTAATCTGCGACTGAGGAATTTCTGTAAGGATAGTAAGGCCAGCATTTCCTTGCATAAGATAATCCGTGGTTACCACTTTATAAATTTTGTCGGGTTCCCAGTCTTCGCCTGCTATTTTAAGTTTTGTCACTCTCTGAAAATTGGGTAGAGTTTTGTTATAAACTACTTCTCCGCCCGCAACTCTTAATCCATGATGCCCATAGGAAACTCTGATTTCTATAATTTTTTTTAACAAGGCACCAGAAATATCAATAGTTACAATCTGGCTTTCAAATGGCAGCACATCAAATATATCCCGATATGTAACTGGACCTTGATTAATATCATCTCTAACTCCCCCGAGATTAAGAAACGAAAAGTCTGCTCCAGTTTCTTCAAGCATCGCATCCATAACAAGATTACCTATTAAACTTTGTGCACCAACACCACGCGACAGGTGAATGACCGCTTCACCAACAATATCACCCATACCTTTTTCAGCCTCAGCTTGCATTGAATCAATCTTCTTTTTTATATCAATATCAGGTATAAATTCTTCTGTAAATAATGTTAATAAATCTCCATCAATATAAGCTGGAACTTCATATCCAGAAATGGTTTTTGTTTCCTCATCTATTTTTATTATGACATGACCGATGTTTGAGCCATAAGCATAGTTTTGAAAGAGCAATGTATGATTGTTGGGTTCCTCCCAGGGTTTTTTATAACCCACATGAATATGACCACAAAATAAAAGGTCAATTCCTTTTACTTTATATGCTAAATGTATTGCATTATCAGGCCAATATCTGTCCTGGTCATTTATATGTCCTTCTACAATATCCCGCTGATATGCGGACTTGACATCATAGGGAATACCAAGATGTGCCAGGACAAGGATTAAATCTGCACCTTTATCTTTTACTTCTTTGATATACTTTTCTGCAGTTTCAGAAACAGGAAGGAATTCCAGGCCCTCAATATGAGCAGGAAAGCTCATCATCGGTGTTTCTTCTGTGCATAAGCCAATGATCGCGAGTTTTACTCCTTGAATATCTTTTATAATGTATGGAACAGCTTCTGGAATAATTTCCCCCGATTCTTTTAAGACAATATTAGCACAAACAATAGGAAATTCTGCTAGTGATAAGGTCTTTTTCAGTCGTTCATATCCAGCGTCAAATTCGTGATTACCAATAGTCATTGCATCGTATTTTACCATATTCATATATTTTATAACCGCCTCACCATTAGTCATTGTGCCAATAGGATGACCCTGGAAGAAATCGCCAGCGTCCAGCAATAGAACTGGTTCGTCTTTTTCTGTAGCTTGTTTTCTTACATATTTTATATATGCGGCAGCAGAAGCACCACCACCAAGTGGAGGAGGGAATTCTGGATTGATAAAGGTTGCTGGAACAGCATCAATGCCGCCGTGGATGTCGTTTGTGAATAGGATGTTAAGTCTTATTTCTTCACTACAGAGTGATGAAGAAAAGACTAAAATTAATATAAGTAAGAAAGATATTTTTTTCATTTTTTGCCTTTTCTCTTCTATTAAAAGTTGTAGACATGAAATTTTGTTAGAAATTAAATTTTTCAAAAGAGGATAAGATTTTTTCTTTGCATACATATCGGAAATTCTACTAGAATATAAGTCAGTTGATTAATGAACAACAAGATAAGTTTTGCTTTACGCTTTTGCTCTTTTAGAAAAAACTTCTACTGGAATTGGTGTGGTTTTACTCCACTTCTCCTTTGACTGGATTTTTCGCTCAATTTCTTTTGACACCTTTGCTGTAAGGTATTTTTCTCCACACTGCTGACAAACCCCAGCAGGCACATTCTGAAAGATGTATAATTTTCCTTTATAGCGGTAATCTAAGTCAACCATACTCTCTTTTACCTCTCCGCCACAAAAGGAACAATCACCATATTTATGCATCATCTTACACTTCTATTCAATTATTTACCTTTCGCATAATTATAAGATACTTGAAACCTCTAAGATAGAAATTAAATTTTCTAGCACGGTAATGCCAGATTCCTGTGTTTGAGGTTTGATTTTAAAAAAAATTAACAAAAGTCTAACCTGCAAATATCTTCATCAGTCAATCCATATTTTTTTAACATATCAGAATGTATCAATAAAACAGCTCTTTCTTGATGATAATTCTCTGGATGATAATCAATTACACATCCTCCGAAGTAATCTATTAATTTCAGCAAATCTTGTTTTTTCATTGACTCCAATTTTAAACCTAATTTCCATTCTTTAACTGTATCAATTAATCTAATGATAACATCTTCAGCGGAAATACTTAGGGCGGAATAATCAAAATTAATTCCTTTTTGTTTTAAAATATCAATTGCATCCATAAAAACTCCACTAACATTTTTTACAAATCACTTTTTCCATTCAATGTGACTATTTATATTAAACTTTTCATAACCATTTAACATATATTCACAAAATACTTGTAGTTCAGTATCATTATATTTTTTTGCAAATTCATAAAGTCTTATAAACATTTTCTTTCCGGTTTCAGTTTGTTTCAAGTTTTTCTTTTTAAAATTACAACGAGCGCAAAGAACTTGTCCATTTTCAATAATAGCTTTTCCACCTTTATCTTTTGGTTTTA
>JACNFI010000181.1 GCA_014384665.1 Candidatus Cloacimonadota bacterium | reverse complement strand
TACTCTTTTCTATTTCACTTGGAATCGGGATGAGATTTGTCCAAATAGAAATAGTGCCTCTATTTGAATTTTTTTAATTTGTTTTAACTACATTGCAGAATAAAAAATTATGTCAAGAAAAAATAAAAAGCCTATAAAAAGGTGCCAGTTTTTAAATATTATATCATTCTACAATAAATTGGTATTATCATTCACTCACAATTTCAACGGATTCAATCACCACATCCTCTTTGGGCCAATCTTTCATTCCAGTTTTAGGATTTCTCCCCGTTTGAACATTTTTTATTTTATCAACTATATCCATTCCTTCAATTACTTTTCCGAATACAGCATAGCCAAAACCTGCACCCATATCTTTATGGTCTAAAAAGAGATTGTCTTTTACATTTATAAAGAACTGAGATGTGGCAGAGTTGATTTGGTTGGTTCTTGCCATTGCAATTGTTCCTCGGACATTACTCAAGCCATTTGTGGCTTCATTCTTAATTGGTGGATGTGTCGGCTGTTTTTGCTTACAATTTTGGTCAAATCCCCCACCTTGAATCATAAAATTTGAAATAACTCTGTGGAATATCAAGCCATCATAGAATTTTTCTCTTGCATAAGTCAGGAAATTTTCAACTGAAATCGGAGCTTTATCGCGAAATAGTTCCAATTTGATATCACCAAAATTTGTGTGAATGACAACAATGTCTTTGGCAGGTTTTTCAGGAATTGTTTCTTCAATTTGGGCTTTCTTTTCCGGCTGCTTAATTTTTTCAATCTCTACTTCTTTCTCCTTGCACGCTGTCATATAGACAACAGACATAATCAGTAATCCCAAGTATATAATTCTTGTTAGCCTTCTGTGATTTTGGTTTATTCTGAGCATTTTACACCTTCCTTCATTTTTCTGGAAAAATTTATAGGTTTATGAAAATTGTCAACATTTGCAAAAAAGTTGACAGAGAGTTATGGATATTTCCATTTCAAATACGCAGCTGAGCTGGTTATAAATAGCGAGAAAAAGGGTGATAATGGAAATTTCAAAATATTGTGAGGTTTTGGAAACACAATCAGAATTTGATGAGTGGAATGATTTTATTTCCACAACAAATGAATGCCCACTCATTCAATCTATAGAATGGGGGGAATTCAAGCGGATTTCTGGCTGGATACCTTTACGAATTGGAGTTTTTGAGAATGACAAAATTATCGCTGGAATTTCAATCCTGAAAAGGAAAATTCCATTTACAGGCAAATCGCTTTTCTATGCACCAAGAGGACCTGTTTTGAATTTTCATAATGAAGAGGTCTTTTCACTTCTAATGTTAAAAATAAAAGAGATTGCAAAATTGCATAATGCGATTGCGTTAAAGATTGACCCTGAAATATTAGAAACTGATACTGCTGCCAAGGAAATATTAGAAAAGTATGACTTTCATTTTGCCAATAAACAGATACAACCAAGAGCCACATTTTTTCTGGATTTAACAAAAAATCTTGATGATTTGCTGGTAAGTTTTGAGCCCAAAACGCGTTATAACATTCGGCTTTCACACAAAAAAGGAGTTAATGTAAAAGAACTTTCCTCGCAAAAAGGAGCCCAAATTTTTTATGATATTTATATTGAAACTGCGAAAAGAGATGCGTTTATCATTCATAATTTTGATTATTACAAGCGAATTGTCGAACTTATGGCAGAAAAGAGAATGGTTCACATTTTTATTGCGTATTATCAAAAAATGCCGATTGCAAGTATTTATGTTTTCACTTTTGGACAAAAGGTTTGGTATGTATATGGTTGCTCCTCAAACGAATACAGAAATGTGATGCCAAATCATGCACTTCATTGGGAAGTGATAAAATGGGCAAAACAAAACGACTATAAAACCTATGATTTATGGGGCATTCCAGCCAGTCCGCATCCAAAACATCCTTTATATGGGGTTTACAAATTCAAAAAAGGATTTAATGGAAAATTAAAAAAATTTGTTGGGATGTATGATTTAGTTCTTCAGCCATTCTGGTATAATCTTATGAATAGAGGTATTAAGACTTATGTTTCAATACGAAGCTTAATAAAAAAAGGTAAAATCTCTGATTCGCTTGGTGAATAAATATGCAAGATGTTAAACCATCTCGCTAAATCAAATAAAGAATGCTGAAGCATCCTTCCATATCATTCTTTCTATTGGCAGAAAAGAAGAAGTGAAACTTAAAAAATTAATCTCTGCTTTGAAAAATTATCAAATTTTCAATTCCATCAACCGTGAAGATTTGGAAGTTACTGGAATCTCATTTGACTCAAGAACTATTAAACCTAACGAAATCTTTGTTGCAATCAAAGGTGAGAATTTTGACGGGCATAAGTTTATAAATTCTGCAATAAAGAATGGTGCTTCAACAATTATATTAGAAAATTACAAACATCTCGCAAATTGTTCTATCCCTTTTATTGTTGTTCCCAATACAAGAGAAGCATTAGCAACTCTTTCAGCAACTTTTTATAATTATCCAGCAAGAAAAATGCGGATTATCGGAGTAACAGGAACAGATGGGAAAACTACCACCGCCACAATTATTTATAATATCTTGAAAACAGCTGGATTTCGTGTTGGATTAATTACTTCAATAAATGCTGTTGTTGGAAATAAGATTTATGAAACAGGGTTTCATACCACCACACCAAATGCTGTTGATATGCAGAGGTATCTTTCTGAAATGTTATCGGCAGGAACAGAGTATGTAGTAATAGAAGCATCATCACATGGTTTAGCGCAACATCGCGTTGATATGTGTGAATTTGATATTGCAGTTATCACAAATATTACACAAGAGCATCTTGATTATCATAAAAATATTCAGCAATATAAAGAAGCAAAAGCAAAATTATTTCAATATTTGAATACAAATTTTCATAAGCCCAATATTACAAAAATATCAATTCTCAATAAAGATGATGACTCTTTTGATTTTCTGAAAAAGATTAAATCAGATATTCAATATAGGTATGGATTTGACCAACAAGCAGATTTTTCAGTTGAAAATGTTCAGTATAGTGAAAATGGGATGAAATTTAGAGTGAAAACGCCAACAGATTGCTTTCCTATTGAAACCAATTTATTGGGAGAGTATAATGTCAGCAACATTCTTGCAGCTATTGCAGTTGCTTATTCCCAAAATGTTTCAATAGGAGCAATTCAAAAGGGGATAAAATCCACAGAAAAAGTCAAAGGCAGAATGGAAATTATTCCACATAATGCAGGAAATTTCAAGGTTATCATTGATTTTGCCCATACTGCGAATGCTTTACAAAAAGCATTAGAAAGCGCTCGTAAGTTTACATCTAATAATTTGATAGTGGTATTTGGTTGTGCAGGTCTTCGGGACAAAAGCAAAAGAAAAAAAATGGGAGAACTTGCTGGAAAGCTATCAGATAAAATTTTCATAACCGCGGAGGACCCGCGAACAGAATCATTAGAAGATATTATGAATGAAATTGCTCTTGGTTGTGAAATTGCAAACCGGAAAGAAGGAATTGATTTCTTTAGAATTTCAGACCGCAAAGGAGCAATTACATCTGCAATTCTCTCTGCAAGCGATGGAGATGTAGTAATAACCTGCGGAAAAGCACAGGAAAAAACAATGTGCTTTGGCGAAAAAGAATACCCCTGGGATGAATATGAAGTAGTTCAATCTGCATTAAAGATGAAAATTTCAAAAGAAAATTGAATTTATTTATTTCTGTATTATTTGACAGAGATATTATAGCATTTTGAAAGTATCAATTATGATTTTTGGCATTGGTATTGACTTGACAGAAATTGACAGAATAAAGAATGAACTGAAAGAACATAAAGACAGGTTTTGCAAAATGGTCTTTACAGAAAAGGAGATTAAATATTGCGAATCTAAGAAAAATTCTGCTGAAAATTATGCAGCAAGATTCGCTGCTAAAGAAGCATTTTTCAAAGCAATAGGGACAGGCTGGGGTGCTAAGCTTAAATGGAAAGACGTTGAAGTAAAAAATGATGAACTTGGTAAGCCCGGAATAATTTTAAAAAATAAAGCTCGTAAGATAATTGAAAAAAATGAAGTTACAAATATTCAATTATCAATTTCTCATAGTAAAAATTATGCAACAGCTGTTGTGGTTTTAGAAACAAATAGTAATAATTAAAAGGACAAGGTAACACGCTTCTCTGAAGCGTCTGTCAGGAGGAGCTCTGCTCCTGTATTAGACT
>JACNFI010000180.1:1459-4231 GCA_014384665.1 Candidatus Cloacimonadota bacterium | reverse complement strand
GGTTTACCCCGTTAGATGTTTACTATCTAATGGGGTTGAACTGGTTGAACTGGTTGAACTGATTCAACTAATTCTGCCCCAGTAGCTCAGAAGGATAGAGTAGCGGTTTCCTAAACCGTTGGTCGGAGGTTCGAATCCTCTCTGGGGTATCATTTTAATTTATGTTTATTGTAAATATTCATTCACATCTTAATATTTTTAAGTAATAGATATATCCCATTAATAGCACTTTTTTCTTTTATCTGTATCCTTGTTCCAGAAAAATTAAATCTTTTTACAATAATTTTTCCCTCCATATTTACTCCAATAAAGACAAGTCCAACAGGTTTTTCTAATGTTCCACCAGTTGGTCCAGCAATTCCAGAAACTGCAATAGAATAATCACTTTGAAATTTTTCTCTAATACCTCTCAACATCTCCTCAACCGTTTGTTCGCTGACTGCTCCATATCTTTTTAAGGTTTTTTCTTTTACATTTAATAATTGCATCTTTGCTTCATTGCTATAAGATACCACACCACCTAAAAAGTATTGCGAACTGCCAGAGTAGTTAGTAAAAAGGTTTTGAATTAAACCACCTGTGCATGATTCTGCTACCGATAATGTCTTTTTCTGATTTATCAATTCTTTATGACATAGCTCAATAATATTGTCTTCATTATATCCGTAAATAAATTCACTGATTTTTTTTTCAATCCTATCTATTATTGTATTAAATTCCTCAATATTTTTTCCAGATACTCTTATACTCACCATTCCAGGTTGGGGGAGATAAGCTAAATGAACATTCTTGGTCTCTTTAATATCTTTTACTCTTTCACTTATTTCTGCTTCTAATATTCCAATTGTTTTAATTGTTTTAAGATAGAAAGATTTTGTTTGATAATTTTCTTTCAAGAATGGGATAAGATAATCCTTTACCATCTCTTTCATTTCCGAAGGAACGCCAGGAAAGGCAAAAAAGTTTTTGTTATTATCTTGGAAATGCAATCCTGGCGCAGTACCAAATTTATTCTCAATTGTTTTAAATCCTTTCGGAACTTCTGCTTGTGTTCTAACAATTGAAGGTATTTTCATGTTTTTACTTTTATAAAGATTTTTTATATCAGTCCAAATTTTTTCGCGGAATTCAAATTCTTTATTAAAAAACTCTGCGATACTCTTTTTGGTCATATCATCATTGGTTGGTCCTAACCCACCTGTTGTGATTACTGTATCACTTTTTCTCCAGATGTCATTCAAGGTTTTAATAATAATATTGCTCTCATCTTTTATAGTAACAGATTGACTTAATGAAAGACCTATTTTTGTAAGTTCTTGTCCAATAAAAGAAAGATTAGTATTTACAGTTTTACCTAATAAAATTTCATCTCCAATCGTTATTAAGCTTATTTTAATCATATCTACCACCATAATTATTTATTTGAGTCATAAATTGTTTAATCCTTAAATATCTTGACACTAATATTAATCATAAGATTTTTTCCATAATATTAAAGAGAAAAATGTAAAGTCAAAATTTTCGTTCTCTTTAAAAATAATATAAGTTATGCAAAATGAGGAAATATAACTTAAGGGTGTCATTCTGAACGGAGTGAAGAATCTCTATTTATTTGTAATGTTGTACCTTATGAGATTCTTCGTTTCACTCAGAATGACAAGATGGGGCCAATATTTAGTGAAATTATTAATTTTGCAGAACCCGTTAAAAAAATAAGAAAGGAGTTATTATGGTTTTTAAGACAAACAAAAAAATGTTTTTTTCTATCTTACCTCTAATTATTTTAATATTTAATTCCTCTTTCATTTTAGCCCAGGAAGCTGAACCATTTGCATTAATACTAAATGTAAAGGGTGAAGTAATTTTACATCATAACCACCAGTTGCAACCCGTTGAAATAGGCACATTACTTTTCAATGGGGATATTCTACTTACAAAAGACAATTCGCTTGCACTCATAAAGTTCTCCGATAACAGTGCCATTATAAAGTTATTTTCAAATAGCAGCTTAACAATATATCTGGAAAAAGAAGCAGAATGCATTAACAAAATGTTGAATTTAGATTCTGGCAATCTATGGTCTGCAGTAAAATCCAATATTGGCAACTATTCTATACAAACCCCTACTGGGGTAGCAGGAATTAAAGGCACAGAGTTCTTAATTTCAGTTGATTCAAAAACAGCTTATACAACAGTCGCCATTTTTAAGGGAACTGTAGAATTAGGAAATGATTTTGGAATGATTAATGTTACTGCTAATAGTCAAGGATTTTCAAATGGTATAGACCCTCCATCCAGTAACTCTCAAAAATCCAATCAAATATCAATGGAGATTAGAGATGAAATAGGAAAAACAGGAATTAAAATTGAAGAAAGTGTTCCAAAATTTGAAAAAGAAATTGAGACAACAGAAACTCCACAAATACCCGAACAAAAAGATGAAAAATTAGAAGGAAAGAAAGATGAATCTTCGCCGTTTCTTATGGTTGCTGGAATTGGCTCTGTAACAATGGGAAGTCAGACATATACCCAGATAAGGTTGATGCCAGAATTCACAATATGGAAATTCGGATTGGGTCTTGATATAAATTTATTAATTGATAGTGAGGGTAAAGTTCGGAAAGAAGATTGGGAAAATTTTGAAGATTATCTGAATAAAATCCTCTATGTTCGATTTGCTAAAAGGAATGACCCTTTATATATTCGTATCGGGAGTTTTCCAAAAGTAAAATTCGGTCAAGGTCTTATAATGAGAGATTATACTAATATGCT
>JACNFI010000180.1:0-1378 GCA_014384665.1 Candidatus Cloacimonadota bacterium | reverse complement strand
GCGCTGAACTGGCTGTTAATACAAAATTTTATGATTTGGGATTTGATATCTTTTGTTCAAATATTTATGAACATGATATATTAGCAGGCAGAGTCAAAGGAAAACCTTTGAAAACTATAAATATTCCTTTAATAAAAAATATTCAATTGGGTGTAACTGCTGTTTCAGATTTTAACCAGTTGGGTGCGCTTGAAGATAGCGATGGTGATGGATATCCAGATAAATTTGATGATTATCCTGATAATAAAAACTGGTGGGCAGATACTGATGGAGATGGTTGGTCAGACCCGAGAAATCAAAATGAAGTTGGAGGTGATACAACTGGTTTTGTTGATTTAGATGCTAATAACGATAATATTCCTGATGCAGGGACATCATTAGATTCATTAAATCTAAAAAAGGTTTTTAAATTGGGAAAGAAAGAAGGCATAACAATTTTTGGATTTGATTATATTATACCTTTATTGAACTCAAAACATTTAAAAATATATCATTATGGTGAATTTGCTAAAATTCTGGATTATGGAAATGGTTTTATTTTCCCAGGTTTTGGAGCAAGCTTCTTTATATTTGACTTAAATCTGGAATATAGAATATTTGGCAAGAAATTTTTACCTAACTATTTTAACTATCTTTACGATAGTGAGAGAGCTGTAATCAGAGGAGATTCAGTAGTAACCAAAGAAAGTCAGCTAAAAGATATTAACAGTGCACAGGGTTGGCGAGGAGAATTAACCAGTCATATCTTAAATTTCCTTGATTTATCAATCGCTTATGAAGACATACATGGTAAAGACTATAATATGGGGAAATCCATTCATGGTAAGCTTACTCTTGTGCAGAGATTTATTCCTAAACTAAGCCATGCGTATGCTCGTTATTCTCAAACACAAGTTGAAAAAATCACAACCTGGAAAAGTCCAAATGCAATTATAGAGGCTCAACTTGGATATGAACTATCCCCCAATTCAGTTTTGCTCTGGAATTATAAAGAATATTATGTGGATTATGATAACAGCGGTAGAATTGATAAAGATGATGAGACCATTAAATCTTTCAGTTTGGGTTTTAGGTTTAAATTTTAACTCTTTAACAATTCCTATTTATTTATGAAACCTACATGTCCCGAAAAAAACTCGGGACACCCCATTAAGGGAGTGTAATAGAATTCACCCCGTGTAGTAAGCAAGCCCTGTATAATGGAGTATTACACGGGGCAAGCTACTACACGGGGTAAATTGTATATTTGTTTTCATATCTTACTATTAGGCAGTCCCACCAGCTGGGGGGTTAGATTTGAATATGTTGTTTTATTACACACCCTAAATAGGAAAAGATTTAATCCCAGTGAAATGATTAAAAAGATTTCACGGGACAG
>JACNFI010000179.1 GCA_014384665.1 Candidatus Cloacimonadota bacterium | reverse complement strand
GATATTTCACTTTCGGGTTTACCCTTTGAAGAAGCGATGATAAAGCGAGCCACGATATTTCTATTTCACCCGAATTGTTCTTTAATTACTTGTTCTGCGGAAATGTGGTTTTTGATATGAGTTACTTCCGTTGCATCGCAAGATGTTTTTTAATAATTAAATGTCAGTACACCGTAGCCCTTCCGCTTTTGATAAACAGGTCGTTATTTATAAAGAAAATAATCTATGATTTTGTTAACCAAATGATAAAACTTAATCAGATCCGTAAAATATAATGATTATCATTAAAAGATAATTCAGCTGAAATACTGAAAATAGGAAATCTGTTTGAGTTCTAATTGGATTTCAACTGCCCCGTCACCAAGTAAAATGGAAAATATTGAGATGTTAACTTCTAAAATAGGTAATATGTATTATACATACAGGATTCAGCTTTAATTATTTAATTAGGCAAGCTCTTTTTTCAAGGGTGAATAATGAGTTTATCAAAGGGGTATTTTCATTTTTCGGAAAACAGGTTACTATGCAAGATACTCTTTGGATAATCCTTTCTATCAATCAACTTTTTAATTAGTGTCCGTCCGTAAAGTCCTTATTTGTAGAACGACCTTCTAAGGTCGTTAAAATAAATAGTCTTTATATGTGCTTTAAGAAAACGAGCTAAGAACCTCGTTCTACATTTACCCCGTTAGATAATTATATATTATATTTTTAAGTTGTTATAGAATTTCTATCTAATGGGGTTTACGGACAGACCCTAATTAAACCAAATTAAAAAAAATACGAGGAGAATTATCATGAAAAAATATGTGTTTATTATTATAGCATTATTGTTATTATCAAGTTCACTTTTGGCTGAGACCATTACTTACAATTACAAATTCAAGAAACCTAATTTGGAAACCGAACATGGTTATACAGAGATAGTTTACGATGATTGTTATAATCTTGGAAAAGAAGGCAATCCATTATTGCCATATTTGGGTGCAAATATTATCTTACCACAAAATCAAGAAATTGAAAATGTTAGTGTTGTTTCAAGAAAATATTATCCTGTTCAGGATGGAATAAAAATCAAACCTGCTGAAAGACAATTTCCTCTATCCTATGAAATAAACGAAGATTATCAAGTTACTCCCAATATTGAAATATACAACTCTTCTCATCCATATCCTGACAAGATTATTGAAAATATTTCTACTCATTTCTTATCAGGTCATTCAATAGCCTCATTTACAATTTGTCCTGTAACATATATTCCAGCGAAAAATCAAGCAGAATTTCTTGAAGAAATTACTATAAAAGTTGAGACGAAAGTAACTAATAGAGCATTAGAATCTGAAAAATTTATAAGAAAATCTCATAAAGTTGAAAAACGAATAAATAAAATTGTTGATAATCCAGAAATGCTGAATACTTATACTTATCCTAATACCAATAGAGATGAAGAATATGATATTCTTTTGATATCTAATAATGCTCTTCTTCCTGAATTTAACGATTATATTGAATATAAAGAATCAACTGGTTTTGTTGTAAAAGCAATTTCTACAGAAGATATTTATAATGAATATCCAGGTCTGGATAGTCAGGAGAAAATCCGTAATTGTGTCATTGATTACTATACAAATTACGAACTTTGTTATGTATTATTAGGTGGAGATTCTGCTCCCAATAATCCTTCTGATAATATAATTCCTCATCGTGGCTTATATGTTCATACAGCTTATGCTACAGACTCTGACATTCCAGCAGATATGTATTATGCTTGTTTAGATGGGACATGGAATAATGATGGAGATAGCTATTGGGGAGAACCTGGTGAAGAAGATTTATATGCAGAGGTTGCCATAGGAAGAATATGTGTGGATAGTGCTACAGAAATTCAAAATCAAACAAATAAATTGTTTCTGTATCAGAACAGTCCGGTAGTTGATGACATTGAGAAAGCACTAATGGTAGGTGAATTATTATGGGATGATCCAACCTGGGGTGGAGATTATAAAGATGAAGTGGCTGATGGTAGTTCAAATCATGGATACACAACTGCTGGAATTTCTGACAATTTTACAATTACAAGAATGTATGAAAGGGATTATAATTGGACTATAAGCGAAATTTTCAACCAATTCAATAATGTAGGAATAAATCTAATTAACCATCTTGGTCATTCCTATGTTGATTATAATATGAAAATGTATAATTCTGATTTAACCACAACAAATTTCCAGAATGATGGGCTTAGTCACGGATTTGTCATAGGTTATTCGCAGGGTTGTTATAATGGTTCTTTTGATAACCGAAATGATTATGGTTCATATTATACTGAAGATTGTTTTTCAGAAAAATTTACAACCCTAGAGACAGGTGAAGTTGCCTGCATTACAAATTCCCGCTATGGATGGGGGATGCATGGTAGCACTAATGGTGCTTCACAATACTTTGACAGGCAATTTTATGATGCTATATTTGGTGAAGATATTACTTTGATTGGTTTTGCAAATGGTGATTCTAAAGAAGATAACGCTTCGTATATATATTCTGATCGGATTATAAGATGGTGTGCTTATGAACTTAATCTTTTTGGAGATCCTTCAATGGATATCTGGACTGCGGTTCCTGAACCAATTGCTGCCACCTATCCGTCAAGTGTTCCTATTGGTGCAATTCAAATAACATTTCAAACAGATACTCCCTTTGCACGGATTGCTCTGGTTCAAAATGATGAACTTATTGGAAGGGAAGTTGCTGATGAAAACGGTAATGCGTTAGTGAATTTCTTTTCACCAATTGATGACCCGGAAGTTATACAAGTTTCAATAATTGGTCACAATAGAACTAGATATCAAGGTTCTATTGTAGTTGTTTCAGATCAACCTTATGTAATATACAATTCTCATACAATAAATGATTCCTATGGTAATAACAATGGAGAGCCCGATTACGGTGAGGATATTTTTCTGAATATGACATTGGAGAATGTAGGTAATCAGACAGCTTACAATGTTAATGCACAGTTATCTGGAGATGATGTATATGTATCTATATTAGATGGAAGCGAAAATGTAGGCACTATTGAAGCAGAAAGTACAGTTACTCTTAATGATGCTTTTGAGATTCAAATTGCAGATAATATTCCTGACCAACACCTGGTTAATTATGAGTTGGTGATTACAGGAGATGCCAGAGATATATGGTATTCATATTTCAGTATTATCATAAATGCACCAGAACTTTCAATAGGTAATTTAACCATAGATGATAGTGCAGGGGGAGATGGTAATGGCAGATTAGATCCAGGTGAAACTGCTGATATTATTATACAAACAACAAATAGTGGGCACTGTGCATCCCCTGATGCAACCGGGACATTAAATAGCATAAGCGAATATGTAACAATTAATTCCGGAGTTCATGATTTTGGAACAATTGGAATAGGTGCTACAGAGAATGCGCTATTTAATATAACAATTGATTCTGAAACACCGATTGGAACATCTGTTGATCTGCAATATACAGTTATTGCAGGGAGTTATGAAGCAGAGGAAACATTTAACAAAAGCGTAGGTTTAGTTTGTGAGGACTTTGAGACAGGTGACTTTTCTTCTTATGAGTGGGAATTTGGTGGTAATGCAGATTGGATAGTAACTTCTTCTGGACCTTATGAGGGAACATACTGTTCAAAATCGGGTTCAATTAGTGATAATCAAAGCTCTGAATTATTAGTAGATTTGAATGTATTTGCTGGCACTATTTCCTTTTATCGTAAGGTTTCATCTGAGAGTGGTTATGATTTCTTAAGATTTATTATAGATGGTAATCAGCAAGGACAATGGGCAGGTGAAGTGAGTTGGAGTGAAGTATCGTTTCCTGTTTCATCTGGAATGCATACCTTCAAATGGTCGTATGAAAAGGATATTTATGTGAGCAGTGGTAGTGATTGTGCCTGGATTGATTATATTATCTTTCCTCCGGTTGCATCACCTCCTATAGCGGGTTTTACACCAGAAGAATTCAATTTTAATCTTGATTTAGGTCAAAGTGGTAGTGATGTCCTATCAATAAGCAATTCTGGACCATCAAATTTAACATTTTCAATACAAAAGGATTATCAATATGAAAGAGATAGCGGTGGACCTGATGCTTTTGGTTATGTTTGGAAAGATTCAGATGAGACTGGTGGACCCGCATATAACTGGATTGATATTAGTGAAGTAGGCACTTTGGTTACCTTTAATCACA
>JACNFI010000178.1 GCA_014384665.1 Candidatus Cloacimonadota bacterium | reverse complement strand
TGGTTTCTTTTTGAAGAAGATATTAAAAATTACCAGAAACAGATTAAACATTATCGTTTGATGAATAATCTTCAAGAAAATATTGACTTAAAAAGAAGATACAGATTGAAGGTTTATCCAAGCGGAACGATAAGTTTGAGGAAAATTTGATTTATGCTTATCAAAATTGAGAATTTACAGAAAATCTATCAAATGGGCAAAGTGAAAGTCACCGCCCTGAATGGAATGAATCTTGAAATTAAAAAAAATAGTTATACTGCAATTATGGGTCCTTCTGGTTCTGGGAAATCAACTCTGTTGCATATTCTTGGTTGCCTGGACACGCCAACACAAGGCAAATATTTTTTGGATGAAGAAGAGGTCGGTGGATTACGAAGGAATAAATTAGCAGAAATTCGTAATAAAAAAATAGGATTTGTGTTTCAGACTTTTAATCTTTTGCCCAATATGAATGTTTTAGAAAATGTTGAACTGCCTTTACTTTACGCTGGAATGAGTAAGAAATTAAGAAGGAAAAGAGCAAAGAAAGTGCTTGATGATGTGGGTCTTATTAAACGGTTAAAGCATAAGCCATCAGAATTATCTGGCGGGGAAAGGCAAAGAACTGCGATTGCCAGAGCATTAGTAAATAACCCAGCAATTATTCTTGCTGATGAACCTACAGGAAATCTGGATAGTGTCTCTGGAAATAGTATTATGAGAATTTTTGAGTATTTATATAAGCAAGGTAATACTATTATTGTTGTTACACATGACCAGCACATTGCCCAGATGACAGATAAAGTAATAAAATTAAGTGACGGAAAAATTGTTAACTGATGAATATTTATCATAGTATAAAATTGGGGCTCATAGATATGCTGAACAATAAAGGCAGAACTATGATAACTATGCTTGGGATTATTCTGGGAGCGATGTCTATTATTGCGGTTCTTGCTCTTGTGCAGGGCGGAAGAAAGCGGTCTCTCCAGTTCCTGGAAGAAAGAGGTGGGGTTCTCAAATTATCCATTCACCCCAAGTGGAGTTTTGATTTGGAAACCAGAAGCGAAATCGCTCAAAAACAGTTGACACTTAAAGATATGAAATTAATCAAACAGTATTTTCCTGATTTAAAGTATTTTAGTCCAGGAATTACCAAGCGTCCAACATTGAAATATAAAGAGAATACTTTTTCTGGCAGAGTAAATGGCATATATCCAGAATATCAGAATGCAGAAAATTTTTTTGTAGGACAAGGCAGATTCATCTCAAAATTTGACAATCAGGAAGCGAGCAAGGTTATTGTGCTGGGCACAAAAGCAAAGGAAGTTTTGTTTGGCAATGAATCCGCTCTTGGCAAAAATGTTTCAATTGAAAACACAAATTTTACTGTTATTGGAATAATGGAACATAAAGAGATGTTTTGGGGTGGCTGGAAGCATAATGCCTTGGAATGGATGAATCGTCAGGCATTTATTCCTTTAAATACGATGGTTAAAAAATTGTATGGTGATGAACCGCTAAATTCATTGGAATTTCAAGTTGCTTCAACAGATTTAGTGAAACCTACTCAAGAAAAATTATCTGTTTTTCTAAAAACACTTCGCGATGGAAAAGAAATTTTTGAGGTGCGAGCCAATAGCGAACGACTTGAAGAAATAGAAAAGCAGACAGGCAAGACACAAATTATTTTCCTTCTGATAGGTGGAATTTCACTTATTGTGGGTGGTATTGTTATTACAAATGTTATGCTGGCTTCAGTAAAAGAGCGAATGCGAGAAATCGGGGTAAGAATGGCAGTCGGAGCTAAAAGAAAGGATATCCTAATTCAATTTTTAGTGCAGACACTACTGGTAAGTTTTATAGGAGGAGCAATTGGAATTCTTTTTGGTCTCTCACTTTTGACTATTTTAGGAAAATTTTTGCAATCACCTACAGCAGCAAATTTTCAAATGATTTTGATAGCAATAATTTTGGCATTTGGAGTTGGATTATTTGCTGGAATTTTTCCTGCAATAAACGCAAGCCGTTCCGACCCAATAAAAATTTTACGATATGAATAACTTGATCGCATAGGAATTTCCTTTTTCTTGAAGGTAATAATAACCACGAACTTACACTAACTATCACAAACTAAGTATAAAAAAGTTAGTGTCTGTTTGTGTCTGTTCGTGGCTAAATAATTTTATCCTCAACTTGATTGAGGAGATGAAAGGCAATTATGAAAAAGCTACGCAATAATATTAAACTTATCTATTCAAATTTTCTTTCTGACCAATGCTATCTACGGGCTTCTTCTCTTTCTTATATTACTTTTCTTGGTTTCATCCCATTTTTGATAGTAATTTTGCTTTTTACTCCAGCTATTACTTTTCAAAATATTCAAGAAGCGATAATAAATTTTGTGTTTACTCTCTTCGTGCCCAAATCTGCGGAAGCCATCCAATCTGTAGTTAGTCAACTTTTAGAAAGGAGAGTAGGTCTTAATGTGATGGGTTTTGTCCTGTTGGTTCTAACCTCATTCTTTCTTTTTAAATCAATTTCAACAACATTTGATAAAATTCTATGTGTAGGTGATGAAAGAAAACACCCATTATTCAGGGAGTTTGAGAAGTTTGTTGCAACAATTATTGGTGGTGTGATAATGGTGGCAGTATTGCTTTTTACCGCCTCTTTACCTATGATTGACAAATATTTGAAATTAGCTTTGATAATAAAAATATTGCCTTTTCTTGGAATTTTCTTTCTGCTTTTTGTTATTTATAAATATGTAACTTCAATACACCCTAAAACGAGTTCTACAGTTATTGGAGCAGCATTTACAAGTATAATATGGATAATTCTCAAATTTGGTTTTGATTGGTATATTGCGACTTTTACGAACGTTCGTTCAGTTTATGGTACTTTAGGAGCATTCCCAATTTTTATGATTTGGCTTTATTTTAACTGGGTAACAATTCTTTTTGGCATGGAGATAGTATCCTTTTATTCTGGAAATAAAACGATAAAAGAGAAAAAAGAAGAAAAACCTGATAAAATCAGAGTAAAATTGACTATTGAAAAAAATTTTGATGAAGATATTCCAAAGGAACTAAAAGAGTTTGAATTCTTGGATTCAGACAAAGAAAATGTTCTTGAAATTATAAAGGCAATGGTCAAAAAGCCACAAAATCAGGAGACAGAGAACAAGGAGAATGATGACTTACAAAAGGAGTGATAAAAGAAGACCTGATGAATTGCGAGAAATAAAAGTTGCTCGGAATTATCTCCGAGATGCTGGAGGGTCAGTGCTTGTTGAAATGGGCAATACGAAAGTTATCTGTACGGTCTCGGTTGAATATAGATTGCCACAGTTTCTGCGAAATGAAGGAAAAAATCAGGGCTGGCTAACTGCTGAGTATGATATGCTTCCACGAAGTGCAACTAAAAGAATTATTCGTGATAGAGTTCAAGGGCAGATAAAAGGCAGAACCCAGGAAATTCAGAGATTAATTGGTCGTTCCTTGCGAGCAGTAACTGACCTCACGGCATTTCCAGAAAGAACGATTTATTTAGATTGTGATGTAATTCAGGCAGATGGCGGAACCAGAACTGCTGCGATAAATGGAAGTTTTATCGCCCTTTATGATGCCTTTACTAAAATGAAAAAAGAAAATCAGATTAAAGAGTTTCCATTAAAACAGTTTTTAGGTGCAATCAGTGTTGGACTCGTTGATGGTAAGGTGCTACTTGATTTGGATTATAATGAAGATATGGTCGCTGAAGTTGATATGAATATAGTTAAAGATGAAATGGGTAATTATATTGAAATTCAAGGGTCAAGCGAACATAACTCTTTTTCAGATTCACAGTTACAAGAAATGTTACAGTTTGCTGATAACGGTACTAAAAATATTATAGAGTTTCATAAACAACTGGTTCTTAAGGATATTGTATAGTATGAAAGAAAAAAATATGAATGTTGAAAAGTTGTCAGAATTGAGCAAAATTTGTAAAGGGGATATTATTAAAATGACAACTCTTGCTGGAAGCGGGCACCCGGGCGGGTCTATGTCATCTCTGGATTTGTATCTGGCATTATATTCTTTCGCAAATGTTTCTTTAGAAAATTTAGATGGCATCAATCGGGATAGAATTGTAATCAGTCACGGACATACTGCACCAGGGATTTATTCTGTTCTTGGACGATTCGGGTTTTTTAACATAGATGACGCAATTGCTTATTTCCGGAAGGCAGGTTCTATTTTTGAAGGGCATGTAGAACC
>JACNFI010000177.1 GCA_014384665.1 Candidatus Cloacimonadota bacterium | reverse complement strand
TGCTTGACAAACCTGTCCAATTTGACCAATAGACCTTCTGGCTTTCAGGATCATTTACCGGAATACCATTTATTAATATTTGAATTTTATCAGCTTCAAAACCTCTCATAGTTATTTGTGCTTCTCCTATTCCGGTAGAGTTGGCAAATAATCCTGGAACAGCTTCCAGTAATAAGGGCAAATCCTGAGTTGTGTATTTATCATTAATCTCAGATTTTGTGATATCTGTAAAAGCTATGGGAGTTTCTCTTTTTATTGCACGGGTAGCAGTAACCGTAATACCCGCGATACCAATAGGTTTCATTTTTAATGAAAACATTACTGTTGTTGTCAAGTTGGTTTTTATTTCTACTTTTTTAGATTGCTTTCCATATCCCATAAAATTGACTGTTATAGTATGAATACCAGCCGGTATATTCTTTATTATGAAACTACCATCTTGCCTTGTTAACACTCCCATTTTAAAATCTTCCACATAAACATTTGCTTGAAAAAGTGGTTTTCCTGTTTTTCTAATATAAACTTTTCCTGCAATATTTCCAGTTTCAATTGAAAATAAGGTATGTGGTAAAATAAACAAGAATATTATAAAAACTAACAAAAATACCTTTTTCATAAATATCTCCAATTAATAATCTTTCATATAATTTTTTACAAAATAATTTTCATCTCAAAAAAACAAAAAAATAAAATTTATTTGTATTTGTCAACAATTATTTTGTTAAAATCTGTTCCGTTGCTCCGTCAAACAAGGTGTAATTGCTATTATCTTAATGTAAGTAATAAAATCTACTCTCTGCACTTTATGCTCACTTCCATTATATTTTCCACGCATCTCAATATTTGCATATCAAAAAAATATTTATATTCACAATTCTTTAAAAATTTCTTTCTAAATCTTTACTCTATATTTATTATTAAATAAAATATCTGTAATTTTTGTATAAAATAATTAAAAGGATAAATCTGAAAAGCATTAATTTATGAAAATTATTTATAGAAAAGGTCTTCCTTCTGATATTGATGAAATGTATAAGATTGATCAGGAATGTTTTGTTGAAACAGTTGCGTATTCTCATGAAACTTTCGAAGAATTTTTTGATTTACCCAAAACACTTTCCCCCTTTATTGAAGTTGCAGAATGGAAAAACAAAATTATTGGTTTTATTATCGGTATAAAGACTCACAAAGATACATTCACGATTATCACAATTGATATAAAGAAAAAATTTAGAGGAAAGCAAATTGCTTATACATTGCTCAATCATTTAGAGAATTTTTATAATGAGATTGGTATAAAATATGGTATTTTACAGGTATCAAACAAGAATAAAAGAGCAATCAAATTTTATGAAAAAAATCATTATAAATGTATTAGAATATTATCACATTACTATCCAACAGGTGAAAATGGATTAGAATACATAAAAAAGTTAAAATAATATTAAACTTTATAAAGTTTATTCACTTACTTCTTAATATTTATTTTTTGTAATGAGCGTGTTCAATAAAATCTAATCTTAATATTATTAAACAAGATATCAAAATATCTACAATTTCTGAGCCCCCTCGATTCAATCGGGGGCAGGAACGGGGTTAATTGAGTACCATTCTTTGTCTACTAAACATAAATACATGACTGTCTCTTTAATTTTTACTACTTTCTTTATACTTTTCAAATGACTGAATGAGTTCGTTTCTTATTTTTTCTAACTTGATCCGTGCCTGTCCCCAATCAGAAAAATGATAATATTCAGTAATGTGTTTTTCCTCTCCGTTTTTTAATGTGATTGTAAATCTCCAATAAGGTGGTTCAATAAGTTTTCTTTGTCCAATATCTTCCATCTTCCCAATCTTGTATATTTCAGAAAATAATATTACTTCTCCGTTTTCTAAAATATATCTATCAGACATTTTTATTCCCTCTTATCTATTATAACAACAAATAAAAATTTATTACACTGTAAGTAAGTAATTTTTATATTTTTTATCAAATTTATTATATTGAGGAATTTATCATCATATTAATGATATATTTTCTACTCACTTATTCTTCCTTCTGCTTAATCCATTCTTCCAAAACTTGTACTTCCTTTACTCCTGTTTTTGTATAAGAGTCTTTATCAAGTTTTAATACACCAATATAATAATTTCCATCGTAGCCATTTACAGCAATTTCAATTTCCTTTTTACCATTCATTGGAATTATATCTCCAAATAAAGATTTCACTTGTATATCATTTAAAGTAATTGAAAAAATTTCATTGTTATAATGACAAATATTCCAAAGATTATTATAAACAACTTTTCCTTTTTTGATTCCATTGAAAGCTTCAGCTAATGCAATATCTGCACCAGTAACTTTCAAATAAAGCTCTTTTAGAATGATGTTCATTTCTTCATTTGTATAGTCCTTTTCTAAAACACCAATTATTCTATCAGGATTTTCTTCTATACTTTTTGGTCTAAAGTCAGTTTCAAAAATTCCGTTGTTCACAATCTTAATAAACGCATAATCAGAATTCTGCATTTCACGAATTTTCTTATCTGCATTAATATATTGAACAATAAGTGCAAAAGGATTTTTAAGCACATTCACTTGCACATATCCTCCTGGACACCAATAAGCTGGAAAAGTAATAGAACCCGTATTGATACATAATGCACCACTATTTTCATAACCTTCTACTTCAACTCTTTCAAAGAAATGCGTAGTAGCGGAAAGGACAAGGTCAGCTTTTTCCATAACTAATCTTTTTCTCTCATCCGAAAGTAAATGAATCCAACTGCCTGTTCTGGAATGTGCTGCAACAATAATTATATCTTTTTTACCTTTATTTATGGATTGCAAAGTATTGATAAAATATTTTCTTGAATTTTCATTAAATGCCATTCTCTCATTCTCTGGACTATCAGAAAAATGTAACTGAACCAGGTGAACTGTAAAGTTCTTTATTCTAATTTTAGCATAGTATTCACAACCATTTTCACGAATTATTACATTATCTTTTTTTGAAAGTTCTATTTCATCTAATAATTTTCCACCCGCACCCCAATCATCCTGCCCAGTTCCATAATATTCATTTTCGCCATCTGCAATATTCGGATAAAAATGTTCTTTCCACCAATTATTCTGCTTAAGAAAAGCAAGAAAGGAATTTTCCCATTTTAGTTTAAGATGATCACCCAATCCTATGACAAATTGTGTGTTACTATCTTCACACCACTCTACCATTCTTGTGAATTGCTCACTGCTCATTGGTGAATCTCCCTTATTATCACTCATTATAACAAAATTAAAAACAGCCGCTTTATCCAAATCCTCAATTGAATGTATTCCTTTAATTTTCCCGTTTTCAATTTTATATTTAGGAGAACAACCAAATATTAAAAACAAAATAATCAATATTGTTGTGATTGTGATAATAAACTTCATACTAACCTCTAATAAATTATTAAACAAGTAGTAACACGAGAAAGCACAATTTTAAGTTGTTGTGGTTTATAGTAAACTTAACTTTTTTTTATTATAAATTTTTCTGGTCGGGGTGAGAGGATTTGAACCTCCGACTTCCTGCTCCCAAAGCAGACGCGCTAACCGGACTGCGCTACACCCCGGTATACAAATTACAAATTACAATTTTAAATAAGGAACCTATTTTAAGTCAAGAAAATTAACAAAATCCTGTTTGTCTGATTGCTTCATAGAGAACAATCGCAACACTATTGCTTAAATTAATTGAACGAATCTTATTACTCATTGGAATCGTGAAAGCATTTTTCCAATTACTTGTTAATATATCTTGTGGAAGACCTCTTGTTTCTGGTCCAAATATTAGGAAATCATACTTTTGAAAACTTATTTTTGTATAGTTCTTTTTTGATTTTGTAGTAAAAAGGAATAATCTTTTATCCGTAATTTTATTTAGAAAATCATTCCAATCTTCATAAAATCTCAAATTCAACTTATCCCAGTAATCTAATGCTGCACGCTTAAGATATTTATCAGTGAGCATAAACTTCATAGGTTTAATGATATGCAGAGTTGAATTTGTGCCAACACAAAGCCTTCCAATATTACCAGTATTAGCTGGAATTTCTGGTTGATACAAAACTATATTAAAAAGCATAGTCATAACTGGGTATGAATTAAAAAAACTCCAAAAAGATATAAAAAATATATTATTATATTATCAATAAAATTCGTGTTATTTTTGGCAAGAAATTTTTATTCTGCCTTGAGAC
>JACNFI010000176.1 GCA_014384665.1 Candidatus Cloacimonadota bacterium | reverse complement strand
GTTACGGGTTACGGGTTACGGGTTACGGGTTACGGGTTACGGGTTACGGGTTACGATTTATCTACCATAAACTTATGTGTCAGAAAAAAAGGAAATTCCTATGCAATTAAATTAATAACAAAAAAAATAATTTTTCTTGACAGAGGTTAATTATTTATAAAAATTTTGTAAAAACTTTTTGATAAAAAATCTAAAAAAATAAAGGGTAGTTTATTAGTCATTTGTAAATGTTTTTTATTACTTGTATAAACTAAATGAAACATAAACTTTTTAATAACAATTTCATTATAATGAGCGATGATTATATTTCATATTGTTGGATTGATTATTCTAATTATTGGCTTTCTCTTTTATCTTTAATAAAAAAAAGGGAAGAAAATATGTTAATGTCTCAATTAGGTAAATAACTAACCCCGTTTGAGAAAATTGTTCTAACGGGTCTAATGGTGGTGAACTTCTCCGCCATAGGCGTCCAAAGGATCTGCCTTTAGAAAAAACTAAGGCATGATAGGTATTTTTCAGGATAATATTTAAAAGTTTTGGGTAGCTTGAAACGTAATGAATTAGTTCAATGGCTAAAGAAAAATGGTGCTCAACTTATTCGTGAAGGAAGACGACATTCTATTTTTGGTAAGGAAATATATCGGACAGAAATCCCACGACATAGAGAAATACAAGATATATTAGCCATTAAAATCTGCAAAGATTTGAGAATTCCTTTTATGAAGAAATAGTTTATGAAATATAGAGCTGTAATACAAAAGGTTGATGATTGGTGGATTGGGTGGTTAATAGATATTCCTGGTGTTAATGCTCAAGAAAAAACTTATAAAAAGCTTATTGATTCGTTGAAAATAGGTGCAGAAGATATGCTTGCCTTGGAACCTGAAATAAATGCTGATGCATATCTGAAATTTATTGATATTGATATTCATCTACCTAAAAAATATTTTCAAAATATGTTTTGAGATGAAACATACATGTCCCGAAAGAAACTCGGGGCACAAAGGAGCATGGAAATATTATTTCCATTGATTAATGTTGTTATATTATTTTCTTTGCTTGCCCTATGAAATGCGAAGCATATTTCATTGGGGTGTCCTTTGTGTTTGCTTCTTGCCCCGTTAGATAATTTATGTAGTAATATATAATGAGGTTTATCCAGTAAGATATTCTTATGATGTGGTATAGAAACATTTAACATAGTGAATATCTAACGGGGTGAATGTCCTTTGTGGTTAGAATCGATTTTCATATAAAAAATGAAGATGAATTTACAGAGGCGATAGCTTACTTTAAAGTTATTATCCCCAAAAGATGAAGGATATAGATAATGACAAAAATTCAATACAAATATTTTTCTGATTTATTTACTAATTTAGGGCATATTGTAATTGGTTCTTTTGTCATAAATAATATCCTGACCAACATTAGTTCAGAGTTGCTTATCCTGGGTGGAATTTCTGCTTTGTATTTGTATTTCTTGGGATTTATTACTTTATCCACCTGAGAATTATAATGAATTTTATAATAATAATGACATTTCTGTTTGTTGTTTTTGGAACTATTATTGGAATACTAACTTTAATTGAAAAAAGAAAGCAGAATAAAAAACATTAATGTCTAATGATAGGTCTGTCCGCTAACCGGCGGATAAATGCTCTTTTATTTCAAGGGTGTTATTTCAAAATGTTAACCCCGTTAGATAGTTCACCCTGTGGGATAGTAAACCCCGTAGATATTATCAACGGGGTAAACATCCAACAGGGTAAACTTAATAAAATAGTTGCTATCTAAAGTGTGTAAATATCTAATGGGGTAAATTTATTTGATAGGCAATCCTATATTTGGGATTTATAATAGCACTTTAATGCTGGTTAAATAAATATGATTATTGAAAAAGAATTATTATTTGAAGGTTCTGTTGGTGAGACAAGAATTACTGCATTGTTTGATTCAGGCTCTACATATTCTTGCATAAGACCTGAAAATGCACAAAAAATCGCGAATATTGAACCAATACTTCATCCATTTAAAATTGAAACTGCGTCTAAAGGACACTTTATTGAAGTAAAAAATAGAGTTTCATTAGACTTCTATATCAATGGTTCTCATTTCTCCGATGAATTCATTGTTGTTCCGAATTTGTCATCAGATGTAATAATTGGAGCGAAGACATTACAAAGTTGGAGACTTAAACTGGATTTTGAAAATGATGAAGTGCTATTTGACCCAAAGGTTACACAACTAAGACTGGTGTAATAGTGAATATAGGATAAAGATTAATTATGTTAACCCAGTTAGAGGAAATTCCTCTAATGGGACTAACGGGGTGAACTTCTATGATAGGCAATCCTATATTTGGGTTCAATAATAGCGCTATTATGTGGTTTTAATAATAGTATAGCAATAGAATATTAAATATGATTGTTGAAAAAGAATTATTATTTGAAGGTTCTGTTGGTGAGGCAAGAATTACTGCATTGTTTGATTCAGGCTCTACCTACTCTTGCATAAGACCTGAAAATGCACAAAAAATCGCGAATATTGAAAAAATACTTCATCCATTTAAAATTGAAACTGCGTCTAAAGGACATTTCATTGAAGTTAAGCATGCAGTTCGTCTTGACTTTTATATCAATGGTTCTCATTTCTCCGATGAATTCATTGTTGTTCCTAATTTGTCATCAGATGTAATAATTGGAGCGAAGACATTACAAAGTTGGAGACTTAAACTGGATTTTGAAAATGATGAAGTGCTATTTGACCCAAAGGTTACACAATTAAGACTGGTGTAATATTGAATATAGGATAAAGGTAAAATAATTGAGGAGTGTACATAATGATAAATTTATTAATAGATAGTTTATCGTCTAACGGTTGCGCAGCTCGAAACGGTTATCGTATAACGGTAAACGGCACTACTAACGGTTACCGAAAAACGTAACGAGTCGCGCAACCGCAACCGTTAGACTCTCTTTATAAATATGAATCTTCTATATTCACTGTTGATGTATGACATTCCTCAAATAATTATGTTAAACCCGTAGGATGACTATCCAACGGGTCTAACGGGGTGAACTTCTCCGCCATAGGCGGATATGCCTTTAGAAAAAACTTAGGCATAATATGATAGGCACTCACTCCTGCTTCTCAATATGGTAATGATTCATGGTGTAAGAGAAAACTAACCAAAGCAGAAAAGGGTGAAAGAGGAGAAGGTTATGTCTGCAAATACTGAGCAAGTTCTTAAGAAGGCTTTGGGGCTCCCGCCCATTAACAGGGCTGAGTTGGTAGAGCAACTACTACGAAGCTTTGAGTCACCATTACGGAAAGAGGTTGACTCTTTATGGGCAAAAGAAGTGGAAGAACGGATTGATGCGTTTGACCGGGGAGAGCTTAAAGCCAAGTCTGCTCAACAAGTATTTCAAAACATTAACCAGTCAGACTAGGCACCCATACTGCTAGAAGCGATTATGAAGATTGATTTTCTAGATGTTGCTGAAGATGAATTTATAGATACGATAGCTTACTACAATCAACAAAGTGAAGGACTTGGTTATGAATTTGCCGCAGAAGTTAAGAGAACCATTAGCCGTATTGTTAAATATCCGAAAGCCTGGCCCCCTCTTTCCAAAAGGACAAGACGCTGTAGAACAAATAGGTTTCCCTACGGAGTTATCTACCAGGTTAGAGATGAAAAAATCCTGATTATTGGAATAATGCATCTTCACAAAGACCCACAAAGATGGAAAGACCGTATTCAATCCTTGAAATCATAAGGAACGGCTAAACCTGGTTGGTAGACAAAGAAACAGGCAAGTGAAAAAGATGTTAACTTCTATATTAGGCTGTCCATTCAAATAATTTCAAATAATATTGAATGGAAATTATATTAACAAAATAATTTAAAGGAGAAACTTATTATGAAAACGAAAAAAATAGCAATAGTATTGCTAATTTCGTTATTTGTTATTAGTCTCGTATGGGCTGATAATAAAGCTACTCTCAGTAAAACTGATATTCAAAAAGTAGAGAAAGTAGAAAGAGTAAAAGTTGAAAAGGTTGAAGCAGAAAAAGAAGTTGTTGAAAAAGCTGAAGCACCAAATCTTAGTAGTAAAGGTGATGTTGCTGTAGAAAAGAAAGCTACACTTATTGAAGTGAAAAAATCTGAAAAACCTATTAGAACTACACCTGAAATTAAAAAAGTAGATGAAGCAGAAAAAGAAGTTGCAGAAAAACTTGC
>JACNFI010000175.1 GCA_014384665.1 Candidatus Cloacimonadota bacterium | reverse complement strand
AGAAATGCTATCTGTTATCAAACAATAAAAAATTACTTTTTCAGCAGACCCTAAATATGAGTGCAAATACTTTAATTAGTGTCTGTCCGTAAAGTTGGTATTTTAAAACCTTACGGATGTCCGAAGGATCTGCCTCTGGCATGAGTTAAGCTTGCGAAACCTCCGTAATGGTTGTATGTCTTTTGCGAAGGTCTTCAACCATTGCGAAGGTCTGCGACCATTCGCAAGGTTTTCAGAGTTTACAGACAAATTGCACGACAATACTTGACACTAAACATTAAATTTACTGAAAAATCAATTATGAATTTTATGAGATTGTTACTTCTATTTTTATTAGTACCTATAAGTATTTCAGCCTTAGATAATTCTCTTGATACAACCAAGACACTATTAGATTCCCTTGAATATACAGCAGATAAAATCATATATAATTTTAAAATTGACCAAATAAAATTGATAGATAATTCTGAAATCTATTATAAAAAATCATTTATCAAATCTGATTCTATATTAATTGATCTGAGAAATAAAATTGCAATTGCTCAGGGTGCTTCAGAGATGTTTAATGGTGAACAAAGTATTTTTGGTTCAACAATATTTTACAATATTGAAACTGAGGAGGGTATGCTTTTTAATGGAAGAACTAAATTTGAAGATGGTTATTATACAGGTGCAACTATACGAAAAATTGATGATAATACATTTGATATTGATAATGCAAAATTCACCACTTGTGATGTAGAATCCCAATATTATATTTTCAGTCCCAAATTTCGGGTTTTTCTTAATGATAAAATAGTTGCAAAACCTGTGATTCTTTATATTAATTACTTTCCGATATTAATTCTTCCCTTTGCAACATTTCCAATTAAACAGGAAAGGCATTCCGGGTTTCTTGTGCCTGAACCCGGATATAACAACAAGGAAGGAAAATTCATCAAAGATTTAGCATATTTCCAGACACTCGGGGACTACGGTGATATTTTACTTTCATTTGATATAATGGAATTAACTGGATATGAATTTCGTCTTAGAAGTAGATATCTTAAAAGATATTTTATAAATGGAAATATAAATAGCAGAGTTCTTTACTTCCGAGAACAATCCTTAGATAGATATAAAATCCGCTGGACAATTAACTCTTTTCATAAACAAATTTTCTCGCAATATAGCCAGTTACTTGTAAAATCTGATTTCGTGAGTGACGCAGATGTCAGGGAAACTAGCGATGAAAAAGAAATACGAATGGATAAAACTTTACATTCTTATATCTACTATACTCATAATAAAGATAGAAAAAATTTCAATACTACACTGGATTATAGAAAAGATTTAATAACTAACGATGAAACTATCTTTTCAAAACTATACTTTTCAAAAAAAGCTGATTATCATAGTTTAAATATTTATGGTGACTATAGAGTGAATATTTATCCTGATAAAACCGATAAAATGACCTTAAAATTACCTTCAATATCATTTCAAATGTATAGACATAGCATCGCCAAAATATTTGATAAAGGGGAAAGAGAAAGTTCAAACCTGACGGACAAAATTTACATTTCATATAAAGGGAATTTTCTACATTATGGTAATATAAACTCAGATAGTCCAACTCTTTCAGAATTATTCTATAAAGATGTAAATAATATATCACAACATAGAGAAGGTATAAAACATTCAATCTCTTTAAGCTATGATGACAAAATATTCAGGGTGCTATCTTTTGTTCAATCTTTTAATTACAATGAAATCTGGGCAGATAAAGATGAGAATAACAAAAAATTAGTTAGAGGTAATGACTATAATAGCAAAACTACAATGTTTACAGAATTATACGGAATTTTCACATTTAATGCTGGAAGATTAAAAGCGATGAGGCATATAATAACACCGAAAATATCTTATTCAATGCATCCAGATTTTTCAAAAAATAATAGATTTTACTCTTTCTCTCCAATATCAATTTCAACTTCTAAAAGGTCAGAAAAGATTTCGTTCTCTCTAAAAAATAAATTGCAGGCAAAAGTTCTTGGTAATGATAATAAAATTAAAAAACTCAATAACTTTTTTACAATGAATTCTTCCTTTAGTTATGATAATATAAACAAGCCAGATGGAAAGGGTTTTAGTGATATATCACATAGAATAACAATAATGCCTTTTAATTTTGAAATTGTAAAAACTAATTTTAATTTATCTAATACTTTTAAATGTAATCAGGATTTCTACTCTTTAGATATAGAAAATTATTCACTTACTGCAAACTTATCATTAAAAGGTATTCTAAACTATATTGATTATTTCCCCTATATAAATTCTAAACAAGAGGAGGATAAATCGTTGTCCGAGAAAGAGAGTTCGCTTGATATAGACAAAAACCAAGAACAGAAACCATGGAGCATTTCTCTTTCATATTCATATATAAATAATAAAAAAAGTGATTATTATAGTTCGGACTTGCATACAAATTTGAATCTTAACTTGACTAAAAATTGGAGTATTAAATATAATAATTATTATAATTTTAAGGAGAAGAAACTAATTTCGCAAAGTGTGGAGATATATAGAGATTTACATTGCTGGCAATTAAAATTTAATTGGAGTAAATCTGGTGAAAACTGGTCATACAGGTTTGAGGTAAAAGTGCCAAAACTCCCTGATTTGCGATTCCTTCATACAGATAGCAGTAAACCCTGGTAACTATTAGATAATCCATTTGATTGTCCAAGATGAAACATTCATGCCGATATATCGGCACCCCAGTTAAATATAAAAAAAAGATTTAACGGGGCAGGCAAAGGAGCATGAAAATGTTATTTCCATTGTTAATGTTGTTATATTATTTTCTTTGCTTGCCCTATGAAATGCGAAGCATATTTCATTGGGGTGTCCTTTGTGTTTGCTTCTTGCCCCGTTAGATAATTTATGTAGTAATATATAATGATGTTTATCCAGTCAGATATTCTTATGATATGGTATAGAAACATTTAACAGAGTGAATATCTAACGGGGTGAATGTCCTTTGTGGTTAATCAATTTTCAAGGGAAAATAATGAGAGTAAATTCTGGAAGTTATGATATGTTGGTTAATCAATTAAACTCAATTTTGTTTCTGTGTAGAATCTGATAACAAAGAATACAGGTAAAAAATAATTATGAAACTTACATCAATATTTTTAACTACTTGCTTTCTATTATTTTCTTGTGGTCAAAGTAGTGTTTCTAATTCATCATCTGATATAATAAACAATGGTTTATTTTTTGGAACAGATTCTACTTTTGAAGTAATGACCTGGAATTTGGAACATTTCCCCAAAAACAATGATACTACAATTGAATATGTTTCCCAAGTTGTTCACAACCTTGATATAGATGTAGTAGGGTTTCAAGAAATCGAAAATGCATCTTCTTTTATATCACTTATAGAAAAATTAAATCAAATTGATTCAATTAATGTCTGGGATGGTTATCGTTCAAATAGTATTAGTGATATAAATTTAGCCTTTATTTATAAATCAAATACAGTTCAAGATGTTAATATCTATGAAATCCTTGAAGATTTTGGAAGACCTTTTCCAAGACCACCTTTAGTTTTTGAACTAACATGGGATTCAATTCCATTGGTTATTATTTGTAATCATCTAATATGTTGTGGTAATGGACAAATTGACGGGGATGAATGGGATGAAGAGCGAAGACGCCAAGAAGCAAGTTTGCTTCTGGAAGAATATATTAATGACAATTTTTCTGAGCAAAATGTAATTTTAATTGGAGATTTGAATGATGAAATTGATGAATCAGAATTAACTAATGTGTTCTGGAATTTTATAGAAGATCCAGAAGATTTTTTATTTACAGATATGAACATTGCAACAGATAGTTCTTCAACATACTGGTCATATCCAACCTGGCCTTCACACATTGACCATATTCTTATTACTAATGAATTATTCTATGTCGTTGAAGATATTCAAACTGTCTGTATTTGTAATTATCTGACTGATGGTTGGACAGAATATTACGAGAATATTTCAGACCATCAACCAGTAGTATTGAAATTATATTTTACACAAAAAAATAATTAAAAAGCAATATTTTAGCCTTTTATTAAAATAGGGAAGCAATATAAGTTGCTTCCCTTTAAATTTTTAGTTTTTTTAAAAATAATTACCTAATTTACTAACAATTGAGGGGTATGCATAATGCCAAATTTATTATTAGATAGGGTATCGTTTAACGGTTGCGCAACTCGAAACGGTTGACGGAGAACGGTAAACGGCACTTCTATCCCCGCGGACGCGGGGATTGCCGTAAAATGTAGCGAGTCGCTCAACCGCAACCGTTAGACCTCGTTTATAATATGAATCATTCTTTCTATATTCACTTGTGATTTATGCACATTCCTCAATTAATTAGTTAATAATTATCTACTCAAGTTTCGCCCGCCTGCCAAAGCCTTCTGCGGCAGGCAGGCAGGAAGAATGATAAACCCCGTAGGATATTTATCCAACGGGGTAAATAGCTGAAACGGTTTTGTATAAGACATTTTGTTATCCCCAATTCAATTGGGGACATATGCACCTTCGGTGCATCAATTGACAACAAAGCGTTTTGACAGCGAAGCGTTTTGACAATGATTGAAGGAATACGATTTAATGCTGTTTTAGAAACTGCGAAACTTGAGTTATCTATACATGATTCTTAATCAATATTTTCTTTATCCTCAGTTTTCTTTTTTTCTTTTGTCTTTTTCTTTTTTAATTCTTCTGCTTGATTTTTTTCCCTTTCTTTTCGCTTTGATTTAATCTTTTCCAGATGAGCAGCTACAAACTCATTAACCTCTTTTTCTTCCCTACCAAAGAAGAAGGTTTTCACGCTAAATATCAATCTTCTATTATCTTTATCAACTTCAATAACTTTTACAGGTAATGCTTCACCAATATCATAAGCAAGTTCTGGTTCAGTCAATCCAGGGATACCTAAATGTGAGGTAGGAATAAAACCTTCAATATCTTCTTTAACTGAAATTAATGCACCCTTTGGAATTATTTTTAATATTTTTATTGAATGTTCTGAATTAATAGGAAATTCTTCTTCAATATTTTCCCAGGGGTCTGGTTTAAGTTGTTTAATACCAAGTGCTATTCGTTGCATTACTTTATCTATACCAAGGACCACAGCCGTTACTTCCTTTCCTTTTTTAAGTACTTCGCTTGGATGAAGTATGCGCTTTGTCCATGAAAGGTCAGAAATATGTATCAAACCATCAATGCCATTTTCCACTTCAATGAATGCACCAAAATTTGTAATATTCTTAATCCTTCCAGTTATTTTTGAACCAACCGGATGTAAAACATCAATAGTAAGCCATGGATTAGGTTTTACCTGTTTGAGTCCAAGAGAAATACGATGTTCATCTTTATCAACTGAAAGGATAATTGCATTAGCAACATCTCCAACCTCAAGCATCTGTTTTGGATGAGTAATATGCCTTGTCCAGGACATTTCGGAAATATGAATAAGTCCTTCAACACCTTTTTCTAACTCAACAAATGCTCCATAATTTGTGATATTTGTAACCCTACCCTCAACCTTAGCCCCTTCTGGATATTTAATCTCTATATTTTGCCATGGATGAGGCACTAATTGTTTCAATCCTAAAGAGACCTTTTCATTCTCTTTATTGAAGAAAAGAACCTTTACTTTAATTTTATCTCCAATATTAAGCATCTCTGAGGGATGATTAATATGCCCCCACGACATATCAGAAATATGAAGAAGACCATCAATTCCACCTAGATCCACAAAAACACCATATTCCATAATATTTTTTACAACACCATCAATTTCTGTGCCCTCTTTCAATTTTTCTAATAGATTTGACTTTATACTATACAGCTCCTCTTCTAATACAATTTTATGGGAAACCACTACATTCTCTTTTTCGCGATTGAAACTAACAATCTTAAACTCTAACTCTTTATCAATAAGATGGTCAATATTGGGAATAGTTTTTGTTGAAATTAATGAGGCAGGCAAAAACCCACTAATATCTTTAAGATCAACAACTAAACCGCCTTTAACTCTTTTGGTAATTTTCCCTTTCACCTTTTTACTATTATCAAAACTATCTTTCAACTCATTCCAATTTTTTTGGATATCAGCCCTTTCTTTTGATAAACGTGGGCGTCCATCCTTTCTTTCTTTTGATACAATATATACCCAAATTTTATTTCCCTCTTTAACTTCTTGATTTTTAAATTCAGAAATTTGAATTGCACCTTCAGCTTTAAAACCGATATCAACAAAAACCTCATTAGTATCCACACGAACTATGGTTCCCTCTACAATAGAACCCACTTTAACTGACTCCATAGTTTTTTCATACATTTTGATTTGCTTTTCGCGAGATGGTATCTCATCCAATTTTTCCTTTTCAGTAATTGTAGGTTTCTCTTTTATTGTAATCTTTTTCTTTTCCGGCTTTGATTTTGGTTCTTCTGGTTTAACTTCAATACCTTCATCTTTTTTAAGTATTTTTTCTTTATCTACTTTTTTTACTTTTTTTGTCTTCGTAGTATCTTTCGTGATAATTTTTTGACTCTTATTATCTGATACTGTGGATGACTTAACTTTTTTATCAGAAGTTTTTACTTCTGACTTTTTTTCTACTTTCTTAGGGGACTTTTTCTTAGATTCAGTTGCATAATTTTTAGTTTCCTTTTTTTCCCTTAATTTTGAAGTTTCTTTTTTCTTTGCTTTTACTTTTTTTACATTATCTTTCATCTTTCCTCCGGATTATTTGAGGATTCCTATTTTATAAATTTACACAAGAAATCTTATCCTCATTTTTAATTTCCTTATTAATTTAATTTTTCTAATTCTTTTTTTACATCATCAATTATCCATTTTGGTGTAGAAGCACCAGCAGTAATACCTACTTTACTTACATCATCAAACCATTGTTTCTTTATTTCATTTGAAGTTTCAATATGAAAAGTTTTACAACCTTTAGATTTTGCTATTTCAGCAAGACGGTTTGTATTGGCACTATTTTTCCCTCCTATAACAATCATTATATCAACCTTTTTTGCTAAGTCCATCGTTGATTTCTGTCTGAGTAATGTAGCATTGCAAATAGTTTTAATAATATTCAACTCTTCGCATTCTTTAAGCAAATTTATAGCCAATCTTTCAAATTTATCTTCACTCTGAGTAGTCTGAGCAATTAATCCAAATTTTCTTTTACCTGTAATCTTGATAGTTTCTTCAGGATTAGCAATTACAGTAGCACTATCATCCACATAGCTTAGAAGAGCTTTTACTTCAGGATGATTTTTTTCTCCAAGAATAAACAAATGATAACCTTCTTGGGTTAATTTCTGGGCATATTTCTGAGCTTTTTTAACAAAAGGACAAGTGGCATCCACGATATTTACTTCTTTCTCCAACAACTTTTTATACTCATACGATGTAATCCCATGTGAACGGATAATAATGGTTTCATCAGTTATTTCATTAATATTGTCAAGAACACATAAGCCCCGATTTTTCAGATAATTTACCATTTGTGGATTATGAATAATTGGTCCTAAAGTAGCCACCTTAGAATTCTGCCGGATAGTTTCTTGAACAATCTGTATGGCTCTTTTAACACCAAAACAAAACCCTGAATTGGCAGCAATTTCCAACTTAATCATTCTCTACCTCATTTATTCTATCTAAAATCTTTTGGGCGAACTTTTTGTAATCAGGTTTTTTATTTGCAAATTTTTTATACAATGTAGGTGGAAAAGATTTCCTAAAAATAAATGTCAAATGTTTCTTTCCAAACAAACAATCTTTAAAGCTATCAATATTTTCTATTTTAACAGGAAAGATTGTAGCGTCTGTTTCCCATGCTATTTTAGCAATACCGGGTTTAGCAGTGAATGATTTTCTGCTTCCTTCTGGAAAAATTATTATATTTCTTTTTGCTTTTAACAACTCTTTCATTTTTTTTATACTACTCCCGGAAAATCCATATCTTCTTACAGGTATTGCATTAAACGATTTTAATATTGCTCCTAATATTTTATTTTTAAAGAGCTCGGCTTTTGCCATATAATATGATTCTACAGGTAGTATCGCCCCAAGAAAAGGTGGATCAAAAGCACTCTGATGATTTGCACATACAATTCCACCATCACTTATTTGAACCTTTTCTAATCCAATAATTTTTAAATTCCAAAGTAACTTCATTATAAATAAAATTATTTTTTGAGCTAATTTATATCGTAATTTCATTTTTGATAATATTCTCTATCTTCTCAACTTGCTCTGCTATGGTTAAGTCTGTAGTATCTATTAAGATAGCATCTTCTGCCATTTTTAGTGGAGCAATCTTGCGAGTCTTGTCAAGATAATCACGCTTTTCTAAATCCTGTTCCACTTTTTGTAAAGATTTATAATCTCTGCTTTTATTTTTTAATTCAAGCCATCTTCTTTTTGCTCTTTCTGATAATGAAGCTGTTAAAAAGAATTTGAAATCCGCATCTGGAAAAACAACAGTCCCAATATCTCTTCCATCCATAATAATAGATTGATTTCCTGCAATTTTCCTCTGAAGCTCCACCATTCTTTCACGAATTATCTGTTTAGTTGCTATAATAGATGAATAATTGGTAATATCTGGATTTCTAATTTTTAATGATACATCATTGCCATTAAGCAGAATAGTATTATCACCAATTTTAGATTGACAAATTATCTTAATATCAACTTTAGACAACACTTTTTTGAGCATTATTTCATTATTTATATCAATATCTTGTTCTAATAAATATATGGCTAAAGCACGATACATTGAACCACTATCTAAATATATACAATTTAACTTTTTAGCCAAAATTTTTGCTGTAGTACTTTTACCTGAACTTGCAGGTCCATCTATAGCAATGATAAATTTATTATTTTTAATCTTCATACTAATTTTGTAAAAAATTTTTTTTTGATTTTTTTAGTCAACCTTTTATGATTTCAAGCATATAAAAATTCAAAATTATTGACATAAAATATTATTTTCATTTAAATAAATAAAAAAAGAATATAATATTCAGGTATTTTATAATAAATGTATCATTTTATAATATTTCTTATCTCATTAATTCTGGTTTATCTTCTTACTTTTATTGCAAGAAGAATTGCAATAGCAATCAATTTTATTGATAATCCAGATGAAAGAAAATTTCATACAACTCCTACTCCACTTTTGGGAGGAGTTGCAATTTTATTTGGTTTGATATTTGTGCTTTTTATTTCAATTTTTATTTGCAAGGATTTAATACCTCCAATTTATGAACTAATCTTTTTCTATATTGGGTTAATACTTATTTGTTTTCTTGGTTTATTTGATGATTATCAAGAAATGAATCCATATATTAAATTTTCTATCCAAATATTTATTGCTCTATTATTTATATTCGGCACAAAAATGAGTACTATATTAGGACCTTTTTATATTTCAATTCCAGTTTTACTAATATGGATAGTAGGTTTGATGAATGCACTCAATTTTTTAGATAACATGGATGGAATTACAGCTGGTATGGCAACTATTCTGGGGTTTGGTTATTTTGCACTGGGAATTCTATCTCATAATCATTTTCTATCTTTCATATCAGCAATATTTATCGGTTCTACTCTTGGGTTTCTTTTTCATAATTTTCATCCCGCAAAAATATTTCTTGGTGATGCTGGAAGTATGCTTATTGGGTATACACTTTCTGCTTTAGGAATTATTTTATTAAAAGAAATACCCAGAAATTTCTCACTATTACTACCAATCTTATTGCTTTCTTATGCTATTTTTGATATTTCCTTAGTAAGCTTAACCCGTCAAAGAGATGGCAGGGGAATCCTTGAAGGAGGTAAAGACCATTCAACACATCGGATAGGAACTGCTACTGGTTCTGTAAAAGTTACTGCAGTAATGGTGTATCTCATTAATATACTAATAGTCATAATAACTGTTATCGCTTTTGTTACAGAGAATCAATTCTTAATCCTGGTTACTACAATAATTTTTGCATTAGTATTTATATTCTTTGGTGGAAAGCTGGACGCCATTCCCATCCTAATATCAAAAAACCAGTTACGCAAAAAAACTAAAAAATCACTATAAATTATAAAGTATGAAAAAATATATATACCTTCTTATTATACCTTTTATTATTTCATGCACAAATATCCAATTCAAAAATTCGCTAAAAACTTATAACAATAAAAATTATAAGTCAGCCATAGAACAATTTGATAAATATATTGAAGAAGGAAATAATTCTGCACTCAAGGTAAAAGCAAAACTGTATCGCTCAAAAGCTTACTATATTTTAGGTAAAAATGAGATAGAAAACGACAACTATAATACTGCATCTGAATTGCTCTTTCTCGCTAATTCAGATAAAGCTGATACATTACTTGACAACTGTTATTATCAAATTGCAAAGGAACTTATACGGAATGACGATTACGATAAAGGCTTAAATTACTTAAAATTTATAATTGATAATCTTAGTAATTCCAACCTTATGCCTGAAGTCCTATTCACAAAATTAAAAATTGAATTTGAGGTTAATGATGATATTGAAACATCTTATCAGACATATAAAGTCCTTCAAAATAACTTCCCAGATAGTAAATCATATTATTCAGGAAAAAAAATTGTAAATCAATATATGCCAGAGCTATTAGAAAAGGTAAAAGTATTACGGAAGAATAACGAATTTGAACTTGCTCTGGAAAAATTATTTATTTATATAAAATACCCGGCAGATTATACAAATGAAATTGAATCACTGATTGGAAATGTTTATTTCTCCTGGGCTGAAAAACTTATAAAAAATAAAAAATTATTAGAAGCAGAGGAATATTTTAGAACGGCTGAAAAATATAACCCCCAGTTGTCTAATAGTGTTGCAGAAAAGCTAAATCAAATCTGTTCTATCTATATTGAAGATGGTGATAAGTTGCTGACACAAAGAAAGATTAATGAAGCTGTTGAAGCATATAAAACCTCACTAAATGTTATTGAAGACTATCAGCCGGCAATAAAAAAAATTGAACATGCTGAAGAAATTGCAGCGAAGATAAAAAGAGCTAATGAACTTGTTTCTGAAGGGGATAAATACTTTAATGATAAAGAATATCAAAAAGCCCTGAATATTTACAATCAAGCTTATCAATTAGATGATATTTCATATATTAAAGAAAAAATTGATAATGCTTATGTTTGGTATAGAATTACAAATGACCCAGAGAATTATGCAGAGGAACTTATTCACAAATATGATAATGGAAGCATTATCAAGGAAATCGCAAAAAAAGAAGAAGAAGTACTCAATAACTATTCTCGTCAAGATATAAAAATAACTAAATGGCAAATCCTCAATACAGTAACCAAAAATAGCTATGAAGTAAGATACTCCATTATGACTCCAGAAAAAAATTACTTTCTTCGTTGGCTTATCAGATTAGAAACTGGCAAAATCTTTCCATTAAACGAAACCACCAAGGAATTTATGTAATGAAAATGATGCTAATTTCTTTATTGTTTATCATTCTTTTAATGTCAAATCCAATTTTTGCTTTTGATGAACTAATTGATACACTTGATAGTAAAAAACAATCTCTATTACAGAAAAATAATAAGTATAGTTGGAATTCAGTTTTAGAATGGAAGCAAGCAAGAGGACAGTTTAAAACAGAATTAAAAATTTATAATATATATACAAAAAAAAAACAATCACATCTATTAAATTGCTTGAAATCGCTTGTAGCTCCCGGTTGGGGACATTTTTCTGCAAGAAACTATACAAAAGGACAAATACTATTAGGAGTCCAGGTATTATTAGCTGGGAGTTCATTTTACTTTTATGATAAATCTGTGGATATGTATGATAAATATAGAGATGCAAATCAGATTGATGAAATTAACCAATACTATACAGATGCGAATTCATCATATAGAACTTCACAAATCTTTTTTGGATTATGTGCATTAGTATGGGCTTATACTATTCTTGATACTATTCAGGTTACTGAAAATTATAATCGTAATCTCTGGGAAAAGCTCATATTTGAATATAAAAATACTGATATTTTATTCACCACAAAAGGGTTAACTATAAATTTTTAGTCTTATGAAAAAATATTTTCTAATCTTTTTAATTGTCATTTCATTCATATTAATATCCTGTTCTTTAGACAGAAGTAATCCTTTGGACCCCTTAGGAAATCCTGATGTCTTCACCCCCCCAGATATAAAATTTGCTAATGTAGATGAGACCCAACACTTTCCTGATTATGAACTGAAATGGTTTGTTGGAAAATATACTAATGCTCTATATGATACTGTTAAAGCCGATGGCTACTTCATATATGCTGCGATGAATTATTATAGTAATTATATTCTTGTTGATATAAAAAATAGTTTTACGGATACCACTAAAAATATTTATGAATTATATTCTGACCCTGGATACAGATGGTTTAAAGTATCCTCATATATATTTTATCCTGAATACTCTGATACATTAGAAGGCCATTACTCAATACCTGTAGGTCCTAACTAAATATGATTACGAAAAATCAAATCTTATCTACGCTTAATGACAAGCAAAGAGAAGCAGTCTTATGCACAGAAGGGCCAGTTTTAATTCTGGCTGGAGCTGGCAGCGGAAAAACAAGGTGTATTGTTCATCGCATTGCTTATCTTATTTCTGAAAAAAAAGTAAATCCCCAAAATATCCTTGCTGTAACTTTTACAAATAAAGCAGCAAATGAGATGAAAGAAAGATTGAAGAATTACTTCCATATTTCCACATACTCCCTATGGCTCGGAACTTTCCACTCAATATGTGCAAGAATCTTGCGAGCAGAATCTAAATTTCTTCCCTTCTCCTCTAATTTTACTATTTTTGATGACGATGACCAGAAAAGAATTATGAAAAATGTCATCAAAAAAATGGATATATCTGATACAAATTTCCCTGCTAAAAAAGTGCTGGAAATCATCTCTCTCCAAAAAAATAATCTTGTGGATTACAAAAATTTTGTGGTAAATGGGGATTCATATTATTCAAAAGTGATTGGTCAGATATTCGAAAATTATCAGAAATATCTGCTGGAAAATAATGGTTTGGATTTTGATGATTTGCTGCTTTACACGGTTTTGCTTTTTGAGAAATATCCAGAAGTTCTGAAAAAATACCAACAAAAGTTCCATTATATTTTAATAGATGAATATCAGGACACGAACTTAGCTCAATATCAGATGGCATATCTGCTTTCAAAATCTCATAAGAATATCTGTGTCGTTGGAGATGATGACCAGTCAATCTATACCTGGCGTGGTGCAGATATAAGAAACATTCTCTCTTTTGAAAATAACTTTAAGAATACAAAAATAATTCGTATGACGCAAAATTATCGCTCTCCACAACTTGTTCTCTATGCTGCCAATGAACTGATTGCAAATAATAAATCACGCCATCCAAAAGAGCTCTGGACTGCAAAAGGAATGGGAAAAAAAATCAATCTTTATGAAGTTCAAAATGGGAAATATGAAGCAATCCTAATCTCAAAAAAAATCCGAAATTTGATTGAGTACAATAAAGCAAACTACAAAGAAATCGCAATCTTCTATCGCACAAATGCACAATCACGAGAATTTGAAACACAGTTTATTAATGAACAAATTCCATATCAGGTTGTTGGTGGAATAAATTTTTATCAAAGAAAAGAAATTAAAGATATTCTGGCATATCTTCGGGTTATTGTGAATCCGAATGATAATGAAAGTTTATTAAGAATTATCAACTTCCCAAAGAGAGAAATCGGCAAAGCAACACAGAGCAAACTGCTTGATTTTGCTTCTCAAAAAAAAATTCATTTATATAATGCCTTGCAAGAAATAGATGAGACAAGCAACCTAAATCACTCTTTTCTCAAAAAACTGAAATCCTTTTATTCAATTCTGGAAAAATTCAAGACAAAAGCAGAGACCGAGCCAGTCAATAATTTGGTCAAAGAAATCGTTGAAGAATTGAATCTGCTTGATTTCTACAAAAATGAGGAATTAATTAAAGGTGAAACTCGGGCTGATAATATCAAGGAATTTATCGCAGGAACAGAGGAGTTTACTGAAAATTATATCAACGAATTTGAAACTGAACCCAGACTTTCCGAATATTTACAAAATATCTCCTTGATAGCAGACATTGACCGCACTGACAAAAATGATAATATAGTCTCACTTATGACAATGCATAATGCCAAAGGACTGGAATTTCCTTATGTATTTGTTGTTGGAGTTGAAGATGGACTTATTCCACACAGCAATTCTATGGAAAGCACTTTTCAAATTGAGGAAGAAAGACGGCTTTTATATGTGGCAATGACTAGAACAATCAAAGAATTGACACTTTCTTATGCAAATTCACGCAGATTTTTTGACTCATACATCTCAAACTTTCCGTCTCGCTTTTTGGATGAAATTGATGACAAACATTTTGAGAAATTCATTATTACTTCTGAATTTGGTAAGGAATACTCTGGAGATTTATACAAAACGAAAAAAAGAAAAACTGACTGGAAAACCAAACATCACAAATTAAAAGTTGGACAGCGAATTTCACATTCTAAATTCGGACAAGGAATGATTCTGTCCATCAGAGGTGATGGAGACCAGGCAAAACTTACAATCTCTTTTGATAATGGTGATTTGAAAAAAGTAATCTCAAGTTTTGTGAAAATGGTATGAAAAAATTAACCACAGAGACACAGAGAACACAGAGAATTAAATTTTTCTTTAATAAAACCCTGTATGCTTTGCGTCTTTATGGCAAAATAATTATCCCTTATCAAAAATGAAATCAAAAAAAGTATTCTATAATCTTGGTGCCTTTGTGTCCATTCTCCGTAGTCCCGATATAATCAGGACGAAGGATGAACCTTTGTGGCAAAATCATTTTAAAATATTGGTCATCGTACTAATTTTCCTTCTGTCCGCAAATCTTTATGCAGAAAAATATGCAGGCGAATTCCTTAATCTTGGAGTTGGCGTTAAAGCAAAAAGTTTGGGAAACGCATTTGTAGCAATTGCAGATGACCCAACTGCGATTTTCTGGAATTCTGCTGGAATGCAAAACTCATCAAATATCTGCATTGACATTATGCATTCTGAAGAATTTGCTGGAAATCTCAAATACGATACTTTCGGACTAATTTATCCTTTGGGAAAGAATAATCGTCTGGGCTTTTTGCTTACAAGAATCGGAATTTCTGGAATTCCCATCAGCAAATTGCCATATCCAGATTTGGCTCCTTCAGATACAAATCAACCTTATGTAGAGAAATATGTAAGTAATTCTGATTATGCCGGATATTTTGCTCTATCATCAAAACTTTCCTCAAAACTGTCATTTGGAATATCAAGCAAAATAATTTACAAGGATATTGGAGTAACTTCTGCATCTGGACTTGGACTGGATATTGGTTTCTTATTCAATGCAAACAAAAAGATAAGATTTGGACTGAATTTAAGAGATATTCTTTCCACTACAATCTGGTGGAATAATGGAACTACGGAAAAGGTCAATCCCAATATTTTCGTCGGAGTGGGAATGGATTTTCTCTTTCCGATTCTTGCCAGACCTGCTACTCTCTCTCTCCAAACTGACATATTTTTTGAAGATAGAGATTTTGCTGCTCAATTGCATTACAAAAAAGCAAGTTTTGATTTCCATTCTGGATTAAAAATAAAATTTGCTGAATTCCTATCAATCTGCTGTGGAATTGACAGGAAAAATCCAACTGCTGGACTTACGATTTCATACAAAAAATTCTCTCTTAACTACGCTTTTCATGTTCATAATGAATTGAAAAATACCCACCGTATCTCCCTGGGGATAAATGGATTGCAACTGAAACACTAATTTTTTGCCACAAAAACTTGACAAACAATTTTTTCTAAAAAAAATATGTCATAAATAATTTTTCTTATTGATTTTCTTGCTGAATCTGCAATAACTGTAACTGAAAAACTTTTAAATTTCATTTTCGTTCCAATGAAAATTGGGACACGAGTGTGGGCTTGTGTAATCTATTCATTTCATAGATAGGCAAACAAAATTAGAAAAAAAGTAAAAAAAAACCCCAGTGAAATAAAAAAAAAATTTCACGGGGTAAAGGAGAAAAAATGAAAAAAGGAATATTATTAATCATTTCTTTACTTTTTCTTATTTCATCTGCATTTGCTGATGTGGATGTTATAGAAGAAACTGAGATATTAGAAGAATATCTTTTTGTCCCGGATAATAATGAACTAAGTATTTATTATCCATTTTCCACAGAATTACATCAAAAATTCTGGCATCTTAATCAAGTATTGTTGGGCTGGAAAGGTGATAATTATCAAGTTGAGTTAGACTTAGCTCCATTGGTTAGTGGTTCCCCGTTGAAAATTAGAAAAGCATTTGTAAAATTCACATTATATGAAAATTATGTTGATATGTCTATTGGAAAAATTGTATATCCATTTGGTAATGTTTCAAGTACAGCTTCAAATAATATCAGCATTTTTCAACCTGAATCTTTTGGATGTGATTGGATGATTAATTTTAATGGTAAAATTACTAACTTTGGTTGGAATGCATATTGGGCTGATATGGGAACTGATGGTTTTGCACCATCGGATATACCATCTACTATTGGCAGTAGAGTAAACACAACTATTGCAGATTTAGATATAGGCGCTTCACTAAGAATCCGTCATTGGGATAAATCAGAAAAATATTTCGATTATGATATGGACTTTATTTACACAATTAAGGAAATTGTTGAACTAAATTTCCAATTTTTTGATGTTGCTGATATGATAAGTGATAATCTTAATTATAAGGATACTGCAGATTTGAATCTATTCTTCCTTATCTCATATTTAAAAGGTTTTAAACTTCCTATTGTTCATAATGTAATCCCTTATGCGGGTTATTTCTCAAAGAGGGAATTAGAAACAGTATCTGGAAAACCAGGAGACGGTGCAAAAGAAAACAATATTATTGTTGGTCTTAATATGCAACCTGTAGATAATGCATTTATAAAGATAGAGTATAATCTGGATTCAACTGATGATGGAGGAGTTTTGAAATTCAATACCCATAAGAAAAATTTAAGTGATGCGTTAACTGTTCAGGTGCTATATTTATTCTAATGATATTATGTAGTATTCAAAAAACGATATCGTAAGGAGATATTTATGAAAAAAATAATATTGTTCGCACTTTTCCTCCTTTTTTTAAGTTCCTTTGCCTTGGCAAGTGAAGTAAGCATCTACTTTTCATCTGCGCATCATAAACAATTCTGGCATTTAAATAATATTACATTGAATTGTGAAGGTGATAATTATTCAACAACCTTTAATTTTACAGATCTTGCTAAAAACCCATCTGTTTTATTCATTGATGAAGCATGGGTAAAATTTAATTTATTTAAAACATATTACTCATACTTTCAAAAATATGAGTGGGTTGTTATGGATATGTATATTGGCAAGATACTATATCCATTTGGCAATGTTTCAATAAAACCATCTAAAAACATTAGCATATTTCAACCTTTTTCGTGTGGAAGTGACTGGATGATTCAAATTGCTGGAGAGATATGCAATGAAAATAACTTGCATCTATATATGGCTGACCCCGGTGACCCTTTAAATAATTATACTAGTGACGCTGGAGAACATTTAGGATTTCGCTGGACAACAAGCTACATAAAAGGACTTGATTTTGGTGCTTCTTTTAGAGTACGTAATGCCATAAGCAAGACTTATGATACTCGCACTGATTACGGCATTGACTTGAGTTGCACTATTGCAGGTATGGTAAAATTTGATTCACAGGCTTTCAACATTGATGATGGAGATGATAACACTGATGACCTGGATTTCTGGTCAATTGTCTCCTATGCTCCAGGATTTCAGCTTCCATTGTTTAAGAAAACAATTCCTTATCTTGGATACTTCTCAAAATCTGGTATGGAAGAAAATAATATGATCTTTGGAGTAAATATAAAACCTAATCCAAATATTTTCATCAAGTTAGAGTACAATATTGACTCTTTAGATAAAGGTGACTCGGGTTTTACGAATTGTAGTGATGCCCTATGTTTTCAGTTTGGTTTTACATTCTAAATAAATAACTTTAAAATCTTAGCCCCCGATGTATAGGGGGCTTTTTTATTGACCAATTTTTTTAACATCCAAAAATTTGAAAAAAATAATCGGAGTATTTTAATGCTACACCATCGTATATTAGTAATCAATCCAGGTTCAACTTCTACTAAAATTGCTGTTTTTGACAACAATAAAATTCTATTTCAGAAAAACTTGCAACACAATTTAGAAGAGCTCACAAAATTTGGGGAGTTAATTAATCAATTTGAATTCAGAAAAAGTATCGTTGAACAAGCTCTTGATGAAAACAATATTCCAATCACATCTATAAATGCAGTGGTTGGAAGAGGAGGTTTAGTACGACCTGTGCAGAGCGGAGTTTATAGGATAAATGAAAAAATGCTTGCTGACTTAAAGAATAAATCTATATGGGGACGAACTCATGCATCAAATTTAGGTGCTTATATTGCTAAATCTATTGCTGATGGGATTGGTGTCCCAGCATTTATCGTTGACCCCGTTCCTGTTGATGAAATGGAAGATATAGCTAGAATATCAGGTGTTCCAGAAATTGAACGACAAAGTTTATTCCACGCTTTGAATATTAAATCTGTTTCCAGAAAGATTGCAAAAAAAATCAAAAAACCGCTTAACGAATGCAACTTCATAGCTGTTCATATGGGAGGAGGAATAAGCGTCGCTGCATTAAAAAAAGGAAAAGTTGTAGATGTAAACAACGCTCTTTTGGGAATGGGACCATTTTCACCACAAAGGGCTGGTGCACTTCCAATAGGTGGAGTAATAGATTTATGTTATTCTGGTAAATATACTAAAGTAGAATTAGAAAAAAAATTTGCTAAAAAAAGCGGCCTGATTGCATATTTAGGCACAGATAATGGAGTAGAAATTAATAGAAAAGTTAAACAGGGTAACAAAAAATTCAAACAAATATTTGAAGCAATGGCATATCAAATTGCAAAAGAAGTTGGAGCGTGTGCAACAGTTCTAAAAGGAGATGTGGATGCTATCTTTTTTACTGGCGGATTGGCAAATGATAAATATCTAATTAAGTGGTTAAGAGAAAGGACAAAATTTATCGCTCCTATTTATATCTTTCCAGGAGAAGGTGAAATGGAAGCTATGGCAGAAGCAGGTATTAGAATTCTATCTGGCAAGGAAAAAACAAATAAATATTAAAACTATAATTATGAAAAAATTTTCTCTTGTCCAACAAAAATTCTATCTCTTAAATTAACGGCAATTGAATCATATTACTCGGACTGAAATATAATAGAGGTAAAAATGACAGTATTTGATGTTATCAAATCCAGAAGAAGTGTAAGAAAATATTCTTCAAAAAACATTGAAGATGAAAAATTGAACACCATTTTAGAAGCAGGAAGATTAGCTCCATCCTGGCAAAATAAGCAGTGCTGGAGATTTGTTGTGGTAAAAAATAAAGAGAAAATTAGACAACTTGCTTTGAAATCTGGTTTTATTAGCAAGGTAAATTTTTTCATTAAGGATGTTCCTGTGGTTATAGTCGCTTGTGCAAATCCAAAGGAAAGTGGATTTATGAATGGTCAGTATTACTATTTAGTAGATACAGCTATTGCTTTTCAGCAAATGATGTTAACTGCATGGGAAATGGGAATTGGCTCTTGCTGGCTTGGGGCTTTTAATGAAAAGAAAGTAAAACAAATTCTTGAAATCCCAGAAAATATAAAGGTGGTTGCCCTCAGTCCATTTGGGTATCCTGCAAAAAAAGAAGGGCTATATGGAAAAGTAATTAAAACTTTTGCCGGAAGTAAAAATAGGAAAAGTCTGGATGAGATTGTGCATTATGATAAGTGGATATAAAGTTATCATAGAACTCAGTCTTGCCTATTTCCCACTTCATATATTCTCATGTCTAGTTTAGGAATATGGATTGCCCTTTTAACCAAAAACTTGTTATATTTACTTCATAATATAAAATTTATCCCATGTTTTAGTGTGCTGTTCGGGTCTGCTTTTAAAATTTTAGGGAGATTTCTATGGTATTTAAACTCTACTTGAATTTGAGACATTTCTTAACATCTGAATATCCCCCTAATGTAATTTTATAGAAATATATTCCAGAATTAAAATCTTTTGCATCACATTGTATAGTGTGATAACCAATACCTTCAGGTCTATTTATCAGTGTCCTTACTAATTGACCCTTTATATTATAAATTTGTAACTTCACATTACTTGATTCGGGAAGATAGTAACTGATAGATGTTTTTGAGTTAAATGGATTTGGATTGTTCTGTAATATATAAAATTTATTTGAAACTGAATTATCGTCATCAATTGAACTTGTATTTAAAGTATTTTGATAAAGAACATTTTGACCTGGCAAACCAACTATATTGCCAGAATTGGAAATAATAATATCCACATCGCTATCAATTTGATGATCAAATAACTCACAAGATACACTGAAATCACATATTGGTGGCAATAAATAAGAATTATCTGAAAAAGTTCCATCTCCATTATTGAGCAAAAGAATATCATAACTTGGTTCGCCCAGCAAAACTTTTATCATAAATAAGTCTGGAAATTCATCATCATCAAGCAAACCAAATTGAGAATCATTGAACCATCCGGAAAGATATGGCAAACTATTATAAGAAACAGAATAATATCCATTGCCATCATTTGAAAGAAGTCTAACTTGCTGACATAGTAGATCAAATCCAAATCCGACTTCTAAAATATCTAAATCTCCATCATTATCAATATCACTAATAGCTAAATCTCTGGTAAATGGATCATCTTCTTCAGGTATTCTTAATTCAGTTTCATCACTAAAGAATCCATCACCTGTGTTGTAATAACAAGCGTTCTGACCACTTAATGTATCAATTACATTCCCGTAAGCATCATAAATTATCATTTCTATATTTGCAAAAATAATATCTTTATTATTATCCATATCAATATCAGTAGTAGCTATTTCAAAAAATCCATATTCAATTTCACTTGGCAATCTTCCTAATGTATCTTGAACGAAATAGCCATCCCCATCATTTAGCCAAATTTGCGGAAGAATAATTTGATATGATGTCGTGTCAGGTTCTTCAAAAACATTTACAATAAGATCTACTGATTGATTATTATCAATGGACGCAGCTTCTGCAAAATAAGCGAAATCAGGATAATTAAACTGAGGAAGTCTTTCAGTACTCTCATCAGAAAAATAGCCTGTTCCATCATTAATAAGAAGTCCAGCAGGAAAATAATATTCATTTCCAAAATAACCTGTTAGAAAAATATCAATATCGCTATCGTTATCTACATCAAATAATTCTATATCATAACAAGGAGCTTGCAAATCAGGTATTCTACTATCGGTTTCATCAACAAAATTACCCTCAGAAGTCTGAATCCATATTCGAGGACGGGAATCCAAATTTTCATCATAATAATAGATAGAAAAGACAATATCAATTAATCCATCTCCATTAATATCTGCAGTTTCAATATCACCAGCATCCCATTCTTCAAGTGGTAAATATTCTTCTGTAACATCTTCAAAGCCAAATTCTCTAAAAGACAAATCTTCTGAATTCATTACAAAATTTGGTGGTGTAAAAAAATAAATCCCGGCAGATATTCTATTTTGTTCGCCATTCTTTGACATTAATGTTGTTGGGGATAATAATCGTATTTGTAAATTTTCTATTGGATCAGATAATTGAATTGTGCCTACAAATGCTCCTCTTATATCATATACATCAGCAGAATAATCGCTTTCTTGTGCATAAACCAGGCTAAATGTTAAAATTGAAATTAAAATTATTTTTGATTTTATACGCTTCATAGCATCTCCCTGATAAATTTTATTTTTCAATGATAAATATCCTAACCTGGACAAGCCCCCAGTTAAATAGAAAAGAAAATTTAACAGGGCAGG
>JACNFI010000174.1 GCA_014384665.1 Candidatus Cloacimonadota bacterium | reverse complement strand
GCTCAAAACCTAGAAACTTTATTAACAGCAGTTCAAAAATTGGAATTTGAAAATGTAAAACTTCTATTGATTGGTTCTGGTCCCAAGGAAAAAGAATTAAAACAAAGAGCAAATTCAATGAATTTAAAAAGTATTGAATTTGTTCACGAAATCCCTCGCGAGAAGATTGATGAATATTTATTCATAGCAGATTGTGGAGTTATTCCCTTAAGGAAGTTATCTCTTTTTTGGGGGGCTTTACCTTCGAAATTGTTTGATTATATGGCGTGTGGACTCCCTATTTTATTAGGCATTGAAGGGGAAGCAAAAGATGTGATTGAAAAATCAAAAGCAGGTATCTGTTTTGAACCCGAAGATTCAGCAGATTTAGCAGAAAAAATCATTTGGATGAAAAACCATCCAAAAGAAAGAATTGAAATGGGAAAAAGAGGAAGAAAATTTGTTGAAAAATACTATAATCGCGAAAAACAAGCAAAAGAATTAGAGAAAGAATTATTAAAATTGGTGGAAGCATAATGAATATCTTTATAACAGGTTCAAATGGTTTTGTCGGTTCTCGGTTGATGTATTATCTTGAAGAAAAAGGACATCAAGTGTGGGGGGTTGATAATAGTACAAAATGTAATATCGAACCACATCCAAAAACAAAAATCGGTGATATTCGCAAAATAGATGATTTGCATAAGTTTGATAATATTAAATTTGATGTAATAATACACTGTGCTGCCGATAAACATGATTTCGGAATTTCCAAAGAAAGCTACTTTAGTAATAATGAATATGGCACAAAAATTTTAATGAAATATGCAACTGAGAAAAATATCAAAAAATTAATCTATTATAGCACTGTTTCGGTTTATGGTCATAAATCTGTTCCCTGTAATGAATCAGGAAAACTGCAACCCGATAATGATTATGGTGCCAGCAAATTAGCAGGAGAAAAAGTAATTGAGAAATGGTTAAAGCAAGATAGTAAAAGGCAAGTTATCTTTTTAAGACCATCAATAATTTATGGTCCATATAATTACGCAAATATGTATAATTTAATTGATATGATGCATCGTAAACCCTGGATAACTATTGGAAATGGCAAACATATTAAATCAATGATTTCATTGGAAAATCTTTTGAAGATGACTTATTTCATTATACCGCTTATGAAACCCGGTTTGCAAATTTTTAATACTCTAGATAAGCCATACATAACAGTAAGAAAACTTATGGAAATTATTGCATCAAATGATGGTTTCCGTTTACCAATTATCAGAATCCCATTATTTTTTGCTGTTTTCGGGGGCAAAATTTTCGATATATTAGCTTTTATTACAAAAAGAGATTTACCAATAAATAGTGGTAGAATGAAAAAATTTGATACATCAACAGAATACTATTCTGAAAAAATAAGAGAGATAGGATATATTCAAAGACATTCCATCGAAGATGAAATAAAAAGAACTTGTAAATGGTATATCGGGGTAAATACTAAATGAAAATAATCAACATTGTAGGTGCCAGACCTAATTTTATGAAAATCGCTCCGATAATTTCTGAAATGAAAAAATATAAAGAGATTGAATCTTTGTTAGTTCATACTGGTCAGCATTATGATGAGAATATGAGTAAACTCTTTTTTGACGATTTGGTGATTCCAAGACCGGATATTAATCTGAATGTTGGTTCAGCAAGTCATGCTGTTCAGACAGCAAATATTATGATAGAATTTGAAAAGGTTTGTATTAAGGAAAACCCGGATTATGTTCTTGTTGTTGGTGATGTTAATTCCACAATTGCCTGTGCCTTGGTGGCAAAGAAACTTGGAATAAAAGTAATCCATATTGAAGCTGGACTAAGGAGCTTTGATATGAAAATGCCAGAAGAGATTAACAGAATTTTAACAGATAGAATTTCTGATATTCTCTTTTGCCCATCTACTAATGCAGTAGAAAATCTGAAAAAAGAGGGCTTTGATGATTTTGATTGCAAAATAATAAAAAGCGGAGATGTAATGCTGGATGCTGTGCTATTTTATAAAAAATTCTCAAAGAATCCCGATTTCAAAATTCCTCAAGAATTTATCCTGTCAACTATTCACAGAGCAGAAAATACAGATGATTCTGAAAAATTATATTCTATGTTCAGTGCGTTTAATAAGATTTCAAAAGATATTCCAATTATTTTACCATTGCATCCACGAACAAGAAAAATAATAAGTAATTTAGCATTCAGATTTGAAAATTCAAAATTGTACATTGTCAGCCCTGTTGGCTATCTTGAAATGCTATATCTTCTTGAAAATTGCTCGTTGGTTATGACTGATAGTGGCGGTTTACAAAAAGAAGCATTCTTTTTTAAAAAACCCTGTGTTACTTTACGAAACGAGACGGAATGGATAGAATTGGTTGAGAATGGCTTCAATGAAGTCGTTGGAACGGATAAAGAAAATATTATAATTGGATATAAAAAAATGATAGATAAAAAATTAGATTTCAAAATTGATTTGTATGGAAACGGAAAAGCATCCAGAAAAATTTTAAAAGAGCTTATCTGTTAAATATTATAAGCTTTTCAATAAAGTTAATCGCTTTCTTTGCAGTATAAAATCACTTTTACTATTTTTACAATATATCTTTTCCAAAAAACTTGCCTAAAAATAATCACTCTCATCTTATGCACTAAATTCCATTTTGATCTTGTGTTGATTTTTATACTTCACAAGATTTGAATTCTGGAGATAATATGAAAATATTAATTACAGGTGGAGCTGGTTTTATCGGCTCGTATTTAGCTGAGGATTTACTTGATAAAGGTCATTTTGTTATAATTATTGATAACCTTTCTACGGGTAGATTATCAAATATAAGGCAAATCTATAGAGATGACAATCTGGAAGTTCATATTGATACAATCTTTAACAAAAGGCTGATGAAGGATTTGGTAAAAAATTGCGAGCAGATTTACCATTTAGCAGCGGCAGTTGGTGTTCGCTTTATTGTGGACAATCCTGTTCAAACTCTTGAAACAAATATTTATGGAACCGAGATAATAGTTCAACTGGCTAATAAGTATAAGAAGAAGATTTTTATTGCATCCACATCAGAATTATATGGAAAATCAGAATCTTTACCCTTTACTGAGGACTCAGATAGGATTTATGGTTCTACAAATATTCGTAGATGGTCTTATGCAGAGTCAAAAGCAATTGATGAATTTTTGGCATTAGCATACTGGCACGAGCGGAAACTTCCAGTTGTCATTGGAAGATTATTTAATACAATAGGTCCTCGTCAGACAGGACAATATGGAATGGTTGTTCCAAGGTTTGTGCAACAAGCATTGTTAAATCACCCTATAACCGTATATGGAGATGGCAAACAGTCCCGTTGTTTTGCCCATGTAGGCGATGTAGTAGATGGTATGGTTAAGTTAATGAATGAAGAAAAGTGTGTTGGTCAAATTTATAATATTGGTTCTGATAGAGAAATTACAATATTTGACCTTGCGAAAAAAGTGAAAAAACTTACAAAGAGCTCATCTCGTATCAAGCTAATCCCATACATTGAAGCTTATGAAGAAGGCTTTGAAGATATGGAACGAAGAGTACCAGACCTATCTAAAGCAAAACAGGATGTTGGTTATAAAATAAAAGTTCCTTTAGATGATATGCTTAAGGAAATTATAGAATATTACAAAAAATAAGCTGGTTGAACTGATTCAACTGATTCAACCAGTTCAACCAATTCAATGGAAATTAGAAACAGAAAAGCAAAAAGAGATTATCAAATATTAAAGACATTAGAGGTCGGAATTGTCTTAACAGGAAATGAAATAAAATCAATTCGTGCTGGCAAGATTAATTTCAAAGACAGTTATGCTGCAATTAAGAATGGTGAAGTTTGGTTGTATAATTTGCATATCAGTCCCTACATCAAAGGAAGTTATCAAGATTATGGTCCCACCAGAATCAGGAAATTACTTCTCAATAAACATGAAATAAATAGACTTGAAAAAAAGATTCAAGAAAGAGGATTTACATTAATACCAATTAGATTATATATAAATGAAAGGAGTTTAGCAAAGATAGAATTGGCTATAGCAAAAGGTAAGAGGGAATATGAAAAGCGTGAAAAAATTAGAGAGCGAGATGTTCAAAAAGAGATAAAAGGGGTAAACTCCTTTAGTTGAATTAGTTGAATTAGTTTAACCAATTCAACCAGTTCAACCAGTTCAACTAATTCAACTAATTTAACCAATTCAACAAAATATTATGCTCTGGATTTGGAACCCATCAACACATATAAAA
>JACNFI010000173.1 GCA_014384665.1 Candidatus Cloacimonadota bacterium | reverse complement strand
CCATGGGAACAGATATTTTATGGTGAATTTGATGGTAAAAGAAGAAAGAGGGTATTGGTAAAAATAATTGGTGAATAGGTTTTATCTAAGACAGTAAATTTTGCGGGGAGAATTTCAAAAAATGTAAACATGAATGGTAGAAAAACATATCACAACAAAGGATACACTCCAATATATTTAGAAAAATACAAATGTCTAAAGTAAAAATAAATAACATTCATCTTTATTATGAACTGCATGGTAAAGGAGATCCTCTCCTATTGATAGCTGGTCTTGGTTGCGACAGCCAAAGCTGGTTACCTGTCGTTAATGAGCTCTCAAAGCACTTCCAAATAATCGTATTTGATAATCGAGGAGTAGGACGCAGCAATATACCTGCAGTACCCTACAATATATGTATATGGTGGATGATACTATGAAACTCCTTGATCATTTATGTATTCAATCAGCCCACATCATTGGACATTCTATGGGAGGGTATATTGCACAAGAATTTGCGATCAATTATCCGGAACGTGTTAATAAGCTTGTATTAGAAAGTACCGCTCCACTATCTTCAACAAGGAATGATCTTCTTTTTCAAAACTTTCTTAAATTGCGTCAAGAAGGTATGGACTTGGAACCCTGGTTGTGGACCTGGTTATTCTGGTTATTTGCTCCTCAACGTTTTGAAGATAAAGAATTTATCAATCAGTATATTAAAAACACCTTGAAATATCCATACCCTCAATCTATCGCTGGTTTTAAAGGTCAAATCGAAGCTATTTCTAAATTTTATACACGTGATAGACTTGGAAAGATTCAGGCTAAAACACTGGTTATTGAGGGTAAGGAAGATATTCTTATTTTACCCAGAGAAGCCGAAATGCTTATTAAGGGTATTCCTAAAAGCTCTATGCTGTATATTGAAGATACAGCACACTTTATCCATGCCGAAAAACCAAAAGCATTTAATAGGGCTGTATTAGAATTTTTAAACACATAATATGTCTTAACTCTGGATACACCCTTATAATGTTAGGTGCAATATTTAATACTAAAGATTTTATGCAATGAAAATAAAAGTTTTATACAATCCAATCTCTGTCCTAGCGATTTTCTCTACCGTATTATTGATATTCAATATGATAGGTATATTGATAAGTAAGGAACAAATATTTACTGAACGCGACAAAATACTTACTGGGGTAGAAATAATCATTCTTTTCGGATTTGGTTTGATCTTATTATCTAATATTCTTTCCATTATATGGCTCTTATTGAGATTTCGTCACTCTGAGAAAATTACAATTCGAGAAAAAGTTACATTAGCATTAGGTTGTCTTTGTCTATTGTTATTGATTGGGGATAAAACAATGATACATGAAATAGGCAGGGAATACTCATTAGGTTGGGAAACACTAGGTGAATGGATTATATTATATGTTTTTCTGGCAATTCAATTGTTATACAATTTTATTTTTCTTATGATATCTAAAAATACTCCACATAACAACTTTTAAGCAATAATTATTGACATATTCATACTAAATTTATTTTTAATACTAAAATTTTATGTATTCAATCTATTCAAAAATTATCAGGATAATGGTATATTTTGTTACTATATTGTTTATGATTTACAATATATGTTTTATTGTTGACGATATAATAGATAGTTACAAGTGCGGGTATAACTCAGTGGTAGAGTATTAGCTTCCCAAGCTGAGAGTCGCGAGTTCGAATCTCGTTACCCGCTCCATTTTTTTAAAATTTCAGTTTAGCCTTGAATGAAAATGAATATAGTTAATAAGATTACAACATTTGTTACAATGAAGTAAATTATGGAAGTAATATGAATATTTTATTTTATAACGGAAAAGTTTTAACTCAGGATGTATCACAACCTTTAGCTAATACAGTATATGTTAAAGAAAATAAGATTGAATATGTAGGAAACAGAAGTAATCAAGATCTTGAAATAGAAAAAGATACAATTACAATTGATTTAAAAGGAAAGGTTTTACTTCCAGGCTTTATAGATACACATACACATTTTGTAAATTATGCATTATCAAAGGCTAAGATTGATCTTTCCGAAACAAAAAGTATGAATGAATTAAGGCAAAAATTATTAGATTTTAAACAAACAATTAGACCAGATATAAAATGGATTAGTGGAGTGGGCTGGAATAAAAATGTCTGGTCGGATTGCAGAGGATTTAATAGATATTTTATTGATGACATATTTCCTGATACTCCAGTATCTTTAGCTAATAAAGACAGACATACATTCTTGTGCAATTCAAAAGCATTAGAAAAAATGGGAATTTATAAAAATTCTGAAAATCCTGCTGGCGGAAAGATTGGTTTTTTCCCTGATGGAACTCCTGATGGATTTTTATACGAACATGCATGGAAATTGATAGATAATGTCAGACCTGAATTGCCTATTGCAATTCAGGAGAAATTATTAAAAGAAGCTATTGTTGAAGCGCACAGTTTTGGTTTAACTGGAATCCATAGTATGGAACATGAAAGTGCATATAAATTATTCAAAAATTTTAAGAAGAAGAATGAATTGAAGTTGAGGATTTGCTGGCATTTTCCTCTGGAACTGATAGATAAAATGATTGTTAATGGAATAAAATCTTATTCTGGAGATGATTGGTTTAGATATGGTGGAGTGAAATTATTTATGGATGGTTCACTGGGTTCGCAAACCGCTTATATGTTCCATCCATATTTGAATAGTAAAGATAATTATGGCATTTTAATAAGAAGTGAAGATGAGTTTTATAAATTAATTGTAAAAGCAGGGAGAAATGGTATTTCTACTTCTACTCATTCAATTGGTGATAGATGTAATAATATTGTAATCAATGCAATTTTTAGAGCCAATAGAAATTCAGAACTTGCTGAAAAAAATCTTATGCATCGCATTGAACATTTGCAATGTATTATTCCATCTGATCAGAAAAGGGTAGCTGATGAAGGGATATATTGTGCAATGCAACCGATTCATATAAGTATGGATATAGAAGTTATTGATAGATATTTGGGAGAATATGGAAAACATTCTTACAACTTCCATTCACTTCTAAATTATGGGGCAAATATAGGATTTGGTTCGGATACACCCATTGAAACTCATAATCCTTTCTTAGGGATATATTCTGCAATAGAAAGAAAATATCAAAATAATCCTGATAATCCTAGCTGGCTTCCAGAACAAAAAATAACAACTGATGAAGTAATTAAAGCATATACAATCGGGGCTGCTCGTGGCTCACGAAGTGAAGATAGAATTGGTTCTATTACTAAAGGTAAATTAGCAGATTTGCTCGTTATTGATGACTACACAAGTCAGGATTCAACATTTTGGCTTAAAGCAAGACCTTATATGACTATATTGGATGGAAAGATAGTTCACAATATTCTGATTTAGTTGTATTTTTTTAAACGATACATTTTTACTGACATAGTTTTTTTTAACAAAAATAAAAAAAATTTACAAAAAATTTGACAAGCCCAAAATTAAATATAAAAAATGGTATTTAATGTCAAAATTATTCAAAATAATTCATTAATTGTCATTATTCGGAGGTAAAATGTCTGGCACATTTATGGGAACCTATGAAAATTCTATTACTAACAGAAGAGCAAGTATACCTTCCCATTTTAGAAAATTAATATCTCCAGCAGCAAAAATGCAACTAATTGCTGTAAGGGGACGACTAAATACAATATATATTTTTCCACTTGACAATTGGAAAGATTTAGAAGAGAAATTAGAAAATGGCACGAATAAACAAAGGAAATTATTAAGAAGATTCAGATTTTATGCAACACCTCTAACTATAGAAGGTCCTGGTCGTATTCTGATTCCTCAGAAACTTTTAGATATTGCAAGTATTATTGATAAAGTTATTTTCATTGGTGAAGGAAAATATTTTTCAATATGGAATACTAAAAACTATAGAAAATATGAGTCAGAAATTGAAAAATTATATGACAAGACAATTAAAAATAATCAGGATCTTTTATAATGAAAGAATTTCATATCCCCGTGTTAAAGAAAGAAGCAATAGAATTCTTAAATATCAAAGAGAATGGAATATATATTGATGCGACCACAGGTGGTGGCGGGCATCTGTGCGGATTGTTTGAGGTTGAAAAAAGAATTAATGTCCTGGCATTTGACCAGGATATTGAAGCCATCAAGTATGCAAAAGAAAGATGTAAAGCATTTGAAAAAAATATAATTTTTGTTAATAAGAATTTTTCTTATCTTTATTCTGCATTAATATTAAACCGTATTGATAATATTGATGGAATAATTTTTGACCTGGGAATTTCAAATCATCAGATTAAAACTAAAACAAGAGGATTTAGTTATTCCCTGAATCATAAATTAGATATGAGAATGAATAAGAATGGAAATATTTCTGCTTATGAAGTTGTGAATTATTATCCAGAACAGGAATTAGGAAGAGTCATTCATAAATATGGTGAAGAAAGATATTGGAAAAGTATTACCAAGAAAATTATTGAAGCACGAAATATAAATCCAGTTATTACAACTTTTGACTTAAAACATTTAATTGAAGAGGTTGTGCCAAAGAATAACTCAGTAAAGTCCCTTTCCCGAGTTTTTCAAGCAATTAGAATTGAAGTCAATCATGAATTGGATTCACTAAAAAAAGGACTGGAAAGCGCTATTAAAGCTCTTAATAAAGGTGGAAGAATTGTTGTTATTAGTTATCATTCTTTAGAGGACAGAATTGTAAAACAATTTTTTAGATATGAAAGTCTCAAATGTATATGCCCTCCACAATTTCCTAGGTGCATTTGTGACAAAGAACAAAGACTTAAGATAATTACTAAACATCCCAGGGAACCATCTGGGGATGAAATTTTGAGAAATCAGAAAGCTAGAAGTGCAAAGCTTAGAGTTGCAGAAAGGTGTTAATATGAAACCTACATGTCCCGAAAAAAATCGGAACACCCCATTAAATAGGAAAAAATTTAACCCCAGTGAAATAAATAAAGATTTCACCGGGCAGGTGGCGCAGGCAAAGGAGCATGAAAATTGGGGGACGGAATGCACAGATCTCAATTGCAATTGTTCCTAACAGTCCGCCAACTGGCTGATGTAATCCTGTTTATTAAAACACCATTACAAATGGTGTTAGGATCATTGCAATGTACTTGTAATTCATAATTTTACATTTATCTCTGTGTTCTTTGCGTCTCTGCGGTGAGGTATTTACAGATGAAACATTCATGTCCCGAAAGAAACTCGGTACACAAAGGAGCATGAAAATTATTAAGGATTTAAAATAGTTTAATTTTATGAATAAAATATTGTTCGTGTTAGTTCGTGCTTGCCCCGTTAGATATTCTTGTCCAGTTAGATACTTCCTATTCTAATGGAGTGCTATCTAACGGGGTAAATTCGTGGCAAAAAAAGGATTTTCAGATGAAAAATATATCTTTAAATATTATATTAATATTTGTTTTGATATTTCTTCTTATTGTTTTCTCAAATGTGTTAAAATCAATATATTTTAACCAACAAAAATTATTATCTGAGTATCAATGTAGTGTCAAAAATTATGAGGATATCTTTGCTGATTTAGAAAATGAAATAAGTGAACTTTCAAAGGATTCTCGGATTATTGATTTAGCTAGGAACGAGTTGCGGATGGATTTTCCAAAATCTAAAGATATAATATATGTTATAAAAAATCGTGTTGAGAGAGATAATTATAAATATACTCTTAGGAAATTCTTCTCCCCTGAAGTAATTGCTGATGATAACTGATAAATTGAGGATTAGAAGTAATAAAGATAATACTTTTTGTTGTAATTTTTCATAAAACATAAAGTCACTATAAATCCCGTAGGTTATGTAACCAACGGGATAAAAGTCACTCCCAGTGAAATAAAAGGGGTTTTTAGAGTAGGCTCAAAAATGCTAATTAAAAAATGGCGAATATTTACTATTAAAATTGTTATTATTGGCATTTTTATTTTAATTATTTATAGAATATTTACAATACAAATTTTAGATATTTATGGATTCAATGACAATTATCGTTATAGAACAAAAAAAACGATAATTCCAGCTGAACGCGGTATTATTTATGATTGTAATGGCTTTGCTCTTACAGGAAATAAAAAAGTTTTTAAATTAGAGCTCTGTTCAGCAATTACATCTTGGAGTAATAAAGATTCGTTAAGTGCAGATGAAAAGATTCAATTATATAAAACTATATCAGAAATAATTGCTAAAAACACAGAAAACCCCGCAAATATTTATTTTCAGAAAATATTAAAATTTGCTCCAGATTACATAAATGGTTTTGAAATTGTCACAAACCTTACTCCAATACAAAAGAATGATATTTTATCAGAATTAAAAGAGAATAAAATCAGGGGGATTAGAAGTTTTAAGCAACCATCAAAAAGAGTATATCCTAAAAAAGGACTTGCAGGACCTTTAATTGGCTTATATAATTCTGGAAAAGGAGAATGTGGAATAGAACAATCTTTTGATGCTGAACTTACAGGGATTGATGGATGGGCAGAGATTATCCAATATGGCACCGGTGAAAATTATCACTTTTCTGATATGGAAATCAAAGAACCTATTGCAGGACATTCTATCTATCTTACGATTGATGCTCATATTCAGGCGATTTTAGAAAGTAATTTGAAGAAAGGTATTGAAAATTATAATGCGAAAAATGCAATAGGTATAATAATTTCTCCAAAAGATGGAAAAATTTTAGCAATGAGTGGAATTTCTGCGGATAATTTGAATGCTTCTCCTCAACTTATCCATTCTATGCCTATATTTCCTATAAGCTGGTTATATGAACCTGGTTCCACAGTAAAACCAATAACTGCTCTTCTTGCAATAGAAAAGAAATTATTTGAATCAAGTGATATAATTGATTGCCGTACTCGCAAAATTGGGAGAAGAACAATCTCTGATGTTAAACCTTTTAAGAACCTTACATTTAAGGAGGTAATAACTTATTCAAGTACTGTTGGCATAACTTATGTAGTGGATAAAATTTCAGATATAGATCTTTATAATAGATTGGTTGATTTTGGATTTGGACACAAGACAGGTATCATATTAAATGGCGAAAGAAATGGTATTCTTCGCTCTCCATCAAACTGGTCAAGATATTCTCGCCACTCACTCTCATTTGGTCAGGAACTTTCTGTAGCTCCAATTCAATTAATTTATGCCTACGGAGCTCTGGCAAATGAAGGAAAGTTACTTCAACCGCTGATAATTAATAAAATCATTGATAATGATGGAAAAGTTGTATTTAATTCAAGAAAAAAGGTAGTAAGATATATTTCAAATATAAATGCTCTGGATACATTAATAACATTTCTGCAGGCTGTTGTGGATATTGGATATGGAGGATTAACAAAACTAAAGGATATAAATATTGCAGGTAAAACTGGCACATCTGAAAAGCATGAAAAAAATGGGGGTGGATATGAAAAGGATAAATATATTTCAAGCTTTGTTGGATTTTGTCCTGTTGAAGACCCACAAATAGTTATGTTAATTATTTATGATGAACCAGATTATAACCATCGTTATGGAAGTATCTCCGCAGTTCCTACTTTTAAAAAAATTTTAGAGGAAATAGTAGTATTACCTAATTCAAATCTCCTCAATATTATTACTCAAATCAATCAAGATTATATTCTTGTACCAAACTGTATAGGATTGCCCATAAATGCGTTAAATGAATTTTTACACAAAAAGGGCATTTCATATTCATTGTATGGAGATGGTGAGTTTGTAACAAATCAGTTTCCTAAATCTGGAATCTCTATGTTAGAGGAATATCCAATAATGGTAATTGCTGATGAAGATTGATAATATAATAGCAAAATATAAAACTTGACTTATTAATCATTTTGAAGATAAAAAAATATTATGGGAACTTTAAGTATAGATGAAATTACATCTGCAATAGATGGGAAGACAACAAGTAATCCACATAATAGAATTGATGAAATTTTATGTGATAGTAGAAAAATTAATCAGAATAGTGAAAAAAATATATTATTTTTTGCTCTTAAAGGGGAAAGGTTTGACGGACATCAATTTGTATCCGAATCTTTTGACAAAGGAGCTAAATTAGCTGTGGTAGAATACAAACCAACTAATATAAATAATGAAGATAGATTAATTTATGTAGATAATACTTCAACAGCATTAGGTAAGTTAGCTAAATATTATAAATCCTTCTTTAATATTCCCGTTGTCGGTATAACAGGTTCAGTGGGTAAAACAATAACCAAGGAGTTTATTGCAAATGTTCTATCACAAAAGTACAATGTTCTTAAAAGCAAAGGTAATTTCAACACTTTAGTTGGACTATCATTAACAATTTTTGAGATGAATGAATATCATGATATAGCCATATTAGAACTCGGAACTAATCATTTTGGTGAGATAAAAAATTTGACGCAAATCTGTCAGCCCTCAATTGCTTTCATTATTTGTATAGGTGAGTCGCATTTAGAATTCCTACAGGATATTGATGGTGTTTTTCAGGAAAAATTTGATATATTTAAATTTTCCCATCCAGATACACTAAAAATATTTAATGGGAATATTATATTTCTTGAAAAATATAAAGGGAATAAAAATTATATTTCTTATGGTGAAAATGTTAATAATGACTTTGTTCTCAGCTCTATGAGTATTGAAAATAGTAGATACTCATTCAGATTGAACAATGAAAAATATATTATTTACGATGATGTTAAACACAATATTTTTAATGCAATCCCTGCAATTATTCTTGGGAAGCGATATGGATTAGTTAACAATGAAATTCAGCAAGGATTATTAATAAAACCAGATGTAAATTTACGGATGGAAATGCTACGCAACATAAAAAATAATTGGTACATAATAGCAGATTGTTATAATGCAAATCCTGTTTCTATGCATTCAGCACTTGATTATTTAAATAATTTATCAAGCCCTAATAAGTTTGCTATATTAGGAGATATGTTGGAATTAGGAACAAAAAGTATTGAATTTCATAAAGAAATTGTATCTCATATAAAACAGTTTAAATTAAATAAAGTTATTTCAATAGGTGAGTTATCAAACTATTATAACGGAGATGTACACTACAATTCAGCAACAGAATTTCTTCAGGATTATGATAAATATAGTTTTCCTCATAACTCTGTAATTTTAATAAAAGGTTCAAGAGCATTAAAATTAGAAAAAATTGTACAAAGGATGGTTGGTTAATGCTCTATCATATTTTATATCCCCTTGCTGAATATCATATTATTTTCAATGTCTTTCAATATATTACTTTTCGCGCTATAGGGGCTTTTATTACTGCTATTTTAATAAGTTTTATTTTTGGACCAAAAATAATAAAATTATTAAAAAAACATGAAGTAACAGAGAGTATTGACATACTTCTCCCAGCTTCTCACCAGAAAAAAAAGGGGACTCCAACAATGGGGGGTATTATTATTGGGTTGGGATTAATTATAGCGAGTCTTCTTTGGAATAATTTAACAAATCCTTATGTATTGATAGCTATTTTAGCTTCACTCTGGCTCGGGGGATTAGGATTTTTGGATGATTATCTAAAAAATGTTCGTAAAATCAAACAGGGATTAGTAGAAAGATATAAAATTTCTGGTCAATTTGTATTGGGTCTATTGATAGCATTTATTTTATATCTTGGTTATGAAAAAACAAATGCCATTTCTCAAATTAGTATACCATTTTTTAAAAATACTTCAATCTCATTAGGAGTATTTTTTATCCCTTTTGTTGTACTTTTTATTACATTTTATTCCAATGCAGTTAATTTAACAGATGGTTTGGATGGGTTGGCTCCAGGTTCTATTGCTTTAGTTGCCTTTGGATTGGGTATTATGTCTTATATAAAAGGTAATATAATCATTGCAGATTATTTAAAAATTGAATTTATTAGTCATGCAGGTGAGTTAACAATTTTTACTTCTGCAATAATGGGAACGATATTAGGATTTCTTTGGTTTAATGTTAAACCGGCATCAATATTTATGGGTGATACGGGAGCTCTTTCTATGGGTGGCATACTTGCTATACTTGCTATTCTTTTGAAAGAAGAGGTGTTCTTCATAATAATTAGCATTTTATTTGTTGTGGAAGCGGTCTCATCATTAACACAACGTTTTTATTATAGACACACAAGAATCAAGACAGGTGAGGGTAAAAGAGTATTTTTATGTGCACCACTTCACCATCACTTTGAATTAAAAGGATGGTCAGAAAGTCAAATCGTGGTAAGGTTTTGGATTATTACTATGCTCTTTCTAGCTATCGGTTTTGCTACATTAAAATTGAGATAATATGAATTTAAATAATAAAAAAGTTTCTATTTTGGGTATGGCACATAGTGGATTATCAGCAGTTCAAAAATTAAAAAGTTTGGGTGCGATTCCTTTTATGTCTGATAGTAGACCTCTTAATGAATTGAATATTGAAAATGAAATTCTTGATAATTATGATTATGAAACTGGGGGTCATACTAAAAAAGTATTGGATGCTGACCTAATTATAGTTAGTCCTGGTGTTCCAACATCAATTTCAATATTAGAAAATGCATTTCAAAAAGGAATACCAATTTGGAGTGAACTTGAACTTGGATACCAGATTGTTAAAAATTTTAAATCCAAAATAATTGGAGTAACAGGTTCAAACGGGAAAAGCTCAACATCTACATTAATTTATCATATTTTACAACAATCTGGGAAAAAGGTAATTTTAGCAGGAAATATTGGAAGTGCTTTTACATCATTTCCAATAGAAAATGAGGATTATGAATTTATAGTTTTAGAAGTTAGTAGTTTTCAACTTGATACCATATTGGAGTTTAAACCTGATATAAGTATTATTTTAAATATCACCCCTGACCATCTTAACAGGTACAAAACTTTTGATAATTATGTTAGATCTAAATCCAAAATTCTTATGAATCAAACAGAAAATGATTTTACTATCCTTAATTATGATGATTCAATTTGTAGAGATATTGCAAATAAGTATCCAGTTCAAAAGGAATATTATAGTGTAGGAAAATTCATAAATCATAAGGTTTGGGTTAAGAATAATAAAATAATCCTTCAATCTGATAATAAAATAAAAAAAGAAATTGATTTTAATGATATAATAATTCAAGGTTTGCATAATATCAGTAATATCTCTGCAGCTACAATTGCTTGTATGTATTGTGGTATTCCTACAGATGATATAGTTAATGGAATTATAACTTTTGCGGGTCTGGAGCATCGTTTAGAACCTGTTTTATCTTTTAAAGGAATTACCTTTATCAATGATTCAAAAGCAACAAATGGGGCTTCTGTCTTGAATGCAATCCAATCTTTTCATACCCCAATAAATTTAATTATGGGTGGGTCAAATAAAAATGAAGATTTCTCTCCTTTAAAACCATACATAGAAGAAAATGTACGAAATCTTATTATTTTTGGTGAAACAAAAGAAATCTTATATAGGACTTTCAATGATATAGTCAGCACATATATTGTTAATGATTTAAAATCAGCTGTTAACCAGGCAGTATCAGTTGCTAAAGAAAATGACTATGTTCTACTTTCACCAGGTTGTGCAAGTTATGATATGTTTGAGAATTTTGAGGACAGAGGAAAACAGTTTAAAGAAATAGTTTTGAATATAAGAACTAATCAAGGTTGACTACTAATGAACACTAATTTTAGAATTAATCTATTAAATCTGTATTTAACAATTTGGTTTTTATTTTTGCTCTAATTCATAAATTTTGAAATGAAAATTGATACAAAAGTAATTGAAAATTCTGTTATATATATCTGCTTAATTTTGGTTCTTATTGGAATTTTTGTTCTTGGCAATATTGGTTCATATCGTTTTGATAATCAGTTTTTTTTCAGACAGGTTATTTGGATAATTATAACCGTTCCATTTGTTTTGTTATTTTATAGAATAAATGTTAAAAAATTAAGAAAATTTGCACTTCCACTTTTGATTTTTGGATTGTTATTATTAATTGGGGTTTTTATACCAGGTGTGGGTATTCGTGTAAATAATGCATTCAGATGGATTGATATTGGACCTATTAGATTTCAACCAAGTACAATTGCTCGGCTTATTTTTATTTTCTATTTAGTTCATTTCCTTGTAAAGAACAAAGATATAATTGAATTATCAAATCCGTTGCAATTCCTAAAAAATTTTATTCCATTAATTATTGTTCCTTTATTATACTGTTCATTGGTTTATATAGAACCTGATTTAAGTTCTACGATTATTCTTTTCTTGATATATCTTAGTATATTATTTATTACGAAAATTAAAATTTTAACAATTTTTTTAATATTACTATTAGTAGTTATACTGTTTACTGTATCAATTAAAACAGGTCCACAATTTAGAAAGGAGAGAATATCAGCCTTTTGGAAACTTCTCAACGGTGAAAAAATAGACAGGGAAATTGAGAAAAAGTATTTTTATCATAGTAAAGAGTCATTGATTGCTTTATCAAATGGAGGAATATTTGGTAAAGGTAGTAATCAAGGAAGAGCAAAGCTTTTTTATTTGCCATCTGCCGAAACTGACTATATCTTCTCCATAATGGGAGAAGAATATGGATTCATTGGTTCAGTTGTTTTGATTTTCATATATGGAACTCTTATATTAGGATGCTTTACTTTAGCCCAAAGAGCAAATGATTTGTTTTATTCGTTTCTTATCGCTGGATTAACATTTAATTTAGTTTATAATATTTTGATTAATATTTGTGTAGTGACATGTATCATTCCTTCAACAGGTGTAAGTTTACCATTTATTAGTTATGGAGGTTCTGCCTTACTGATTGATGCAGTAGCTATAGCAATTATTATTAATGCCAGCCGTAGAGCAAGATTTCAAAAAAGGGTAAAAGTATATAACTATGTATAAAGTTGCAATAGCTGCTGGAGGAACTGGTGGTCATATTTTTCCGGGCATCTCAATTGCCGAAGAATTTATCAAGGAAATTTCAGAATCAAAGATTCTTTTTATTGGTTCAAAAAATGGAGTCGAGAATGAAATCATTCCTAAATATCATTTTGAAATTAAATATATAAATGCAAAGAAGCTTTATCGGTATTTTACTTTTCAAAACTTACTTTTCCCTTTTTATTTGATAATAAGTTATATGCAAGCTAAAAGACTCTTACGAGAAAATGATATTGATATATTTATTGGTTGTGGTGGATTTGTGTCTGGAGCGGTAGGTTTTGCAGCTAAAAAGCTTGATATACCAATTTTCTTGCAGGAACAAAATAGTTATCCTGGTCTAAGTACAAAAATATTAGCAAAATCCAGTAGAAGGATATATATTGGAAATTCTGAAGCTAAAAATTATTTTAAATCTTTAATCTCAAAAGTTATTTATACAGGAAATCCTATAAGAAAGTTTAATATGGTGAGTAAAAAACAAGCTTTACATCATTGGAATTTTGAAGAAAAAAGAACAATGTTTGTATATGGCGGCAGTCAAGGTTCACATTCAGTAAATCAAAATTTTGTTGAAATTATTGATGAACTTTTAGATAAAGAAATTCAGATATTGTTCCAAACAGGGAGAAAAGAGTACGGAAAAATTATTGATAGATTTCAGAATAGAGAGGGTATAGTAATTAAACCATTTTTTGATAATATAGAATATGCATATTTAGCTTCTGATTTAGTAATTTGTCGTGCTGGAGCAATCTCATTATCAGAAATAGCTCACTTTGGATTACCTGTTATTATTATCCCTTTCCCATATTCTGCTGGACAACATCAATTGAAAAATGCATTAAGTTATAATAGGTATGGAGCTGCAGATATCCTTACTGAAAATGAATTGAATCCCAAATTACTTTTAGAATCAATTCTTAAAATAATTAAAAATGATACTAAATTAAAAAAAATGTCAAATGCTATAAAAAAATTGTCAGTTTCTGAATCAGCAAAGAAAATAGTTATAGATATTATGAGTTCACTATAAAAACCCGCGAAACACACAAAATACTCGAAAATGGTTCGTGTAAATTCAGTAATATCCGCATGTATTTTTCGTCCCGATGATTCGGGACGGGAGATACCTTTTTGAATGGACTCATATTATACAAAATTTAAAGAAAAATTAAAATGTTAGGTAAGACAAAAAAATTACATTTTGTAGGCATTGGTGGAAATGGTATGAGTGGAATTGCTGAATTACTTCTTAATTATGGATATAAAATTACCGGCTCAGATTTAGCAAAGACACCTGTTACAGAAAAGTTAGAAAGAATGGGTGGGAAGATATTTTACTCACACAAAGCAAGACACATTTCTGATGTTGATGTAGTGGTCAAATCTTCTGCAATCCAGGATGATAATATTGAAATAAAAACTGCGCTTGAGAGAAAAATACCCGTTATACGAAGAGCAGAGATGCTTTCTGAACTAATGAGAATGAAATATGGAATTAGTGTTGCAGGTACACATGGAAAAACTACAACAACATCAATGGTTGGAATGATTCTTACTGAAGCGAATTTACAACCGACCCTTATTATTGGAGGGGTTGTAAGAAATTTTGATTCAAATGCTGTTCTTGGAAATTCTAACTATATTGTTGTAGAAGCTGATGAATATGACCGTTCATTTCTAACCTTAAAACCAATAATTGCAAGCATAACGAATATTGAAGAAGAGCATACAGATTGTTATACAACGATTAATGAGTTGGAAAATGCTTTTCTCCAATATGCTAATTCGGTTCCTTTCTTCGGTTTAATTGTTGCTTGCATTGATGACAAAATAATAAGGAAAATAACTGCAAGTTTTGAAAAGCGTTTGTGTACCTATGGTCTTGCCCCCAGAGCTGATGTCAGAGCAGTTAATATAAAATTTAAAAATTTTACATCACAATATGATTTGGTTTACAAAAGTAAAAAGTTGGGTTCAATTAAACTTCAGCTTCCCGGTATTCATAATATTCAGAATTCGCTATTAGCTGCCACTATTGCATTAGAATTGAATATCCCTTTTATTGATATTCACAATGGTTTGGAAAAATTCAAAGGGGTTTATCGTAGATTTGAAAAGAAAGGTTTTGTTCGTGATATTTTAATATATGATGATTATGCACATCATCCTACAGAAATTAAAGCTACACTTTCAGGTATTAAAAAAGGAACATTTAGAAGAATTATTACTGTTTTTCAACCTCATCTTTATTCCAGAACGAAAATATTTTATAAAGAATTTGCTGAATCACTATCCTTATCAGATTTATTGATTATCACTGATGTCTATCCTGCAAGAGAAAAACCTATTAAAAATGTAAGTGGGAAATTAATTTCAGATTATGTGTTTAAAACTGGAAATAAAAATATTCTGTATGTAAAAAATAAACAGGATGTTCCAAATAAGCTATTAGAAATTTCAAAAGAAGGAGATATTGTGATAACAATGGGCGCCGGAGATGTTTATAAAATTTCAGATGAATTCATTTCATTATTGAAAAAACAAGTAGTTTAACTATGATTTAAATAATAATTTGTAAATGTATTGAAATTATTGAAAGGTTTTGTAAGTAATATGCATAATATAAATGGTTTTCAAGATTTTATAGAAGCTAATAAGCTTTCAAAATATGTATTTACCAATTATTCATTAAAGGATTTTACATCTATAAAGACAGGTGGACCTGCTCGTTTTTTTGTTGAAACAGATGATTTAAATAAAATAAGGATGATTTTTAAATTCATTTGTGAGAATAATATAGAACATGAAATTATTGGAAATGGTTCAAATCTACTTATATCAGATGTTGGGTATGATGGCGTGGTTATTTCTCTTAAAAAGATTCCAAAGAAATTAGATAAAGAAAATACATATCTTTTCGCTTCAGCTAATATTGAAAGTGCAAATCTTATAGAAAATTGTATGAAATTCGAATTAAGTGGTCTTGAATTTTTGAGTGGAATACCAGGGACAGTTGGAGGTATGATTGAAATGAATGCAGGGGCTTTTGAACATTCTATAGGGGATTTTCTTAGAGAAATTATCATAATAAATGAAAATGGCATTTTTGAAAAAATTCTGTCTGAAGATATAAAATTTGATTATAGATTTATTGATATGAATAGAAAATATTATATTATCGTTGGAGGAACTTTTAAACTGAAAAGAGGTTCAAAAACCCAAATAAAAGATTTATGTAATCAATATAATGCAATAAAAAGTTCAAAATTTAATCGGAATTTTTTTTCGTTTGGTTCAGTTTTCAAGAATGGAAAAAATTATATTGCAGGGGAATTGCTTGATAAATGTGGACTGAAAGGATATCAAATTGGAGATGCACAGGTTTATGAAAGGCATGCGAATTTTATTATAAATCTTGGAAATGCTTCATCTAAGGATATATATAGTCTTATAACAGTAATGAGAGATAAAGTTCTGGAGAAATTCAATATTGAACTTATACCTGAAGTGAGATTATGGGGAGATTTTTCTTATGCGACCTAAAAAAAGAACATATAAATTTAGAAGTAGACACAAAAGAAAGAGCATTTTTTTTAGATTTTTTAGTTTACTTGCCTTATTCCTTTTATTAGCATGTGGATTTGCGTATCTTTTTCAATATGGTATTTCTAATTTGAAAGTTTTTAACATCAAAGAAATTGAAATTAAAGGAACACAATTTATTAATGATGATATACTTTGTATCAGACTATCATCTTTTCAAGGGGAAAATCTTTTTGAAGTTGCTTATTCTGAGATTGAAAAAGTTTTATCTAAATCTCCAAAAATAAAATCTTTTAAAGTTATTCGTAAAATTCCATATACTTTAAAGATATCAATTATAGAGAGAATCCCAATTGCATATCTCAAATCTCTTGATGGAGATGTTTATTTAATTGATATAGAGGGGGTTTTGTTATCCTTTGCTAAAGATTTGTTAGAATATGATTTACCCGTATTCAGTAATGTTAGAACGGACAATTTGACATTAGGAAATGTTATCCAGGATGAAGCCATAAATGTTTTATTAGATGTCTATAGAAAAATTAAGGAGTTTAATTCAAATTTTTTTTGTAAACTTGCTGAGTTTTACATAAAGGATGGAGAAGTTGTAATAGTTGAAAAAGGAAGAGGTGTAAGATTTCTCTTGGGTGAAGAAAATTTTTCAGAAAGAATAGATAAACTGATTTTTACTTATCAAAATTTTGGGATAGCGAATTTTTTAGAAATTGATGTAAGATTTAACGATATAGTGATTTTGAGATAAAATGGCAAAAGAGAATATTATAACTGCTTTAGATATTGGAACTACTAAAATTTGTTGTCTTATAGCTATTATTGACAAGAGTAATCAAATAAAGATCTGTGGAGTTGGTGAAATAAAATCCAAAGGTCTTTCTCAAGGAACAATAAAAAATATTCGTGCAGCATCTGAATCAATTGATAAAGCTATAAATGAAGCTGAAAAAATGGCTAATAGGAATGCTCGGAATCTTTTTGTCGGCGTTGCTGGTGAATTGATTGTAAGTTTTGTCCGTCATGGTATTGCTAATATTGTTAGTAAAAGTAAATTTACTGAAGAAGTTGATGAATATGAGGTAACTGAATTTGAAATAGAACAAGTTAAAAAAGATGCAATAAAAAATACCCCTATTCCTAATAATAGAAAAATTATCTATGTAGAACCCCAATATTTCAAAGTTGATAATATGTCAGGTATTCTTGACCCAATTGGGATGACTGGACATCGTTTAGAAGCTGATGTGCATTTTGTAACAGCTGATTTAAGCTTTCTAAATAATATTTATAGAAGCATTCAAATGATTGGATTGAATGTAAAGGATGTTATTTTACAACCGATAGCTTCAGCAATGGCAGTATTAAACCAAGATGAACGCGAATTAGGCTCTATTCTTGTTGATATTGGTGGTGGAACAACTGATATTTCAATATATTATCAAAATAGTATAAGATTTAGTAGTATTATTCCTTTTGGTGGAGAAAATATTACAAATGACCTTGCAGTTGGATTGAGAACACCAAAGTCTGAAGCTGAAAAGATAAAGATTGATTACGGTTTTGCTCTTCCTGATAATGCAGATAAAAGTTTAAAAGTTGAAATTCCTGGTATTGGAGGACGCCCCGCCACAACTCGGTCACAGAAATTTATTGCTGAAATTATCAATCCTCGTGTACAAGAAATTGTTAATCTCGTGTATAAAGAAGTAGAAAAAAGCAAATACTTAAATATGATTACTGCTGGAATTTCAGTATGTGGTGGTACTGCAAATTTGAGAAGTACTAATCAATTGTTTGCAAAAATATTCAATGGCTTACCAACAAAAACTGGTTATCCCTCTTTTAATGGTATCTATGGTGATACAGAAACTTTATCAAATCCTAAGTATGCCACTGTAGTTGGTTTGCTATACTGGGGAAAGAAAAATATTAAGAATAGACCAATGCACACAGATGACAAGGAACCCATAATTGAAAAACTAAAAAAAAGAATTAGAAATTGGTTTGAAATTCAAAATTTTACCTAAAATTGGCTTTGTATTATATGATTATTAATATAATTTTCTTAAAAATTAGATAATGAGAGGTTATAATGACAATGAAATTTGATGATTCAGCAAATAAATTTTCAAAAATTAAAATTATTGGCATAGGTGGGGCAGGTAACAATGCAATAAATACAATGATTAAAAAGAAACTTTCCGGGGTTAAGTTTATTGCAGTAAATACAGATGCACAAGCTCTTAATAGCTCTCTGGCAGATATTAAATTACAAATAGGAAAGAAATTAGTTAAGGGATTTGGTGCTGGAGGTGAGCCCGAGATAGGCAGGTTATCAGCTGAAGAAAGTGAGGAAGATATTAAAAAAAGTTTAGATAATACTGATGTAATTTTTATTACTGCTGGAATGGGTGGAGGGACTGGTACGGGTGCGTCTTCAATCATAGCTAAAATTGCTAAAGAAAATCAAATTTTAACTATCGCAATTGTTACTTATCCTTTTATTTTTGAAGGCAAAATTAGAGCAGAGAATGCTGATAAAGGTATCGGCGAGCTAAAAAATATTGTTAATGCATTAGTTGTTATTCAAAATGAAAAAATAAAGGAACAGTTTACTAATTTAGAACTTTATGAAGCATTTCAAAGGACTGATTTTGTGCTATATAATGCTGCCAAAACTCTTTCAGACATAATCAATAAGAATGGATATATTAATGTTGATTTATCAGATGTTAGAACTGTTATGTCCCAAATGGGATATGCACTTATAGGATTAGGATTTGGAGAAGGAGAGAACCGAGCTGAAACTGCTGTTCAGGAAGCAATATCAAATCCATTAATTAAGAATATATCTTTATCAAATTCTAAAGCAATACTTGTAAATGTTACTGTTGGTTATGATTTCAAAACCATTGAATTTGATAAAATACTATCTGTAATCCATTCACAAGCAAATGAAAACACAAACATTATTGAAGGTCTGGTTTTTGAAAAAGAGATGAAAAATAATATGAATATCGCAATAATTGCAACAGGTTTACCAGAAGACGATATTTCAACGCAACCTATTGAACATACAATAAAAGAAAAATCTATTGAAGATGAAAAGTCAGAAATACAGCTTATACTTAAACGGATACGAGAATGTGAAAAACTTTCTCCTGCTGAAAAGTACGAAATTAATAAAATGCCAATAATAACAAATACTCAGGATATAAATTAAATAACTCAAGTTTAAAATTGTAACACGCTTCTCTTCACGCCAAAGGCGGATCCTTCGGAGAAGCGTCTGTCAGAAGGAGCTCTGCTCCATATTATGAACCAGAGATTCATAATACAGACGGAACAGTCCCCGCGGACGCGGGGATCCGTGTTACAAAGGGAATAGAGTTACCAACTGCGAAACTTGAGTTAAATAATAAGCTTATAGAATGGATGAGAAGTGATTATTAATTATATAATTCAACTTTTAATATATAGTGTAGCAGTGTATATTGTTAGCAAAGTTACAAATTTTATTGAAATAAAGGATTTCAAAACAGCAATATTTTTTTCTATTGTGCTTGGTATTGTGAATACTTTTATTAAACCAATTTTTTTTATTCTGACATTTCCTATTACTGTTCTCACATTTGGATTTTTTTTAATATTTATAAACGGACTTATGTTGATGATATCCTCAGCTTTTTTCAAAGAAATCAGGGTAAAAGGTTGTTTTTCTGCTGCTCTTGCAAGTATATTAATTTCTATTATTGTTTATATTTTTACACATTTAATTTTTGTTCAAATAAAATTTTAACTTGATTTTTTTTCAAATATTTTTAGAAAAGAAATTATGACAAAAAATTAATTCTTGTGTTTCATTTATTTGTTCACCAATACACTTGAAATTAAAGTAGTTCAAACCTATTAACATCCACCAATCCTTTGTCAGTAAGCTTAATGTCTGGTATAACTTCAAGAGCTAGAAAAGATAGGGTGCCAAATGGTGATTTAAGAGTTGAACCCAAAGTTTTCGCCTGTTCATTTATCTTATTTAATTCATAAGCAACCTGCTGACAATATTTTATACTCATTAATCCAGCAACAGGTAATTCTATAATAGTTGTTTTGCCATTATATTGAGGTACTTAGTCCGCCCTGGTTTTTTATTATCTCATTTATAGATGATTTTATGTCATCATCGTTAGTTAGTTCCTACTGCAATTAAATTATGGCAATCATGAGCTATGCTGGAAGCAATAGCACCGTTTTTCAGATTAAATCCGTGCACCTGACAGGTTGAAATATTTCCTTTTTTATGATATCTTTCAACTACCACTAATTTTAGAATATCTTTATCTAAATCAATTTCATTTTCAGTATGAATATTTAACTCTTTTGTGATAACAAGTCCATCTTTCACTTCAATAATATGATTGTAATATTTAAAAGGGATAAGAGGGATAGTGGTAATTTTTTCAACTTTTATAGTTTTAAGAATATTGTCGTGGATTGATAATTCAATTTCTACAGGTATTGTTTCTTTATTTTTAAAGACAACTTTACCATTGAAAATTGTTATTTCGGGAATAAAGTCTTGTAAATTATTAAGAATTATCAGGTCTGCTTTTTTCCCTTCTTCAATACACCCAAGAGCATCCAACTTGTAATATTGTGCAGTATTAAAAGATACAGCTCTTATTGCTCTTATAGGATTTATACCCAAACTTACAGCTTTTCTAACATTAAAATTTATATGACCATTTTTAATAATATCAGAAGCTAATTTATCATCACTACAGAACATAATATTATCTTTATATTCATTTAGAAGTTGATAGCATTTGTCAGGACATTTTTCAGCAGAACCTTCTCGCAGGAATATCTTCATCCCGAAAGAGAGCTTTTCTTTCATCTCATCATAACTGGTTGATTCGTGGTCATCTGTAATTCCTGCATTTATATATTTTTTTAAGTTATTTCCAGAAAGATGAGGAGCATGACCGTTTACAATTTTGCCTTTTTCTTTTGCAGTTTGAATCTTTGTCATAATTTCAGGGTCTTGGTTTATTACTGCGGGGAAATTCATTACCTCACCAAGAGCGATTACTTCATCATATTCAAACATTTGTCTGATTTCTTTTATACCGATTTTTGCACCCGAGGTTCCAAGATGACTGGCAGGTACACAGGAAGGAGCTGTTAGAAATATATCTATTCTTGCCTTTTTGCTTTCATCTCGGAAATATTCAAATCCATTCATCCCAGCAACATTACAGATTTCGTGACAATCAGCTATAATCGCAGAAGCTCCTTGTCTAAGCACAGCTTCACCAAAATAGAATGGGGTTAGATTACTGCTCTCAATATGAAAGTGAGCATCTATAAAACCGGGGCTAAGAAATTTGCCTTTACCATTTATGATTAACTTTGCGGAGATAGGGGGGTTAGATATTTTAGTTATTTCACAATTATTGATTCCAACTGAAGCGTGTAAAATAGTTTCGTTCTTTACATCAATAATATTGATGTTATTTATTGCGATATGCATAAATTATTCTTTACGATAGAGAAATATTAGAACAATCCCACAAACTTGCATTTGAAGTGATTTCTGAGGATTATGATTTGAATTTAGGAAAGCCTAACCTGGACAAGCCAGAACCAAAAAGGAAATATTAATCAGTAATAAAGCCAATAATTTCTAAATCCAAATTCCTAATGTCAAATAAAATGACAAAACCCAAATGTCAAATCATGCCAAAACAAAATCTCCGAAGACTAATCCTTTTATATTTGGTATTTGATATTTGAAATTTTATTAGAAATTTGATATTCTTGCCCCGTTGGATAAGTTTTTCTATCCAACGGGGTGAATAATTAGTCATT
>JACNFI010000172.1 GCA_014384665.1 Candidatus Cloacimonadota bacterium | reverse complement strand
TGACAATATTGTAAAAAAATTATCTCTTGACTACAAAATTGAATTAAGGTATTTGTAATGAATCAGATAATCCTTGACAAAATAGAAAAGAAGATTGAAAAGTTTATTACAAAATATAAAATTTTAAAAGAAAAATATAATGAAGTATCAAAAGAAAATAAAGTTTTAAATAATAAATATAAAGACCTGTCCTATAATAATGAAATATCAAATAAACGTATTGGAGACCTTGAAATTGAATTACAAAATTATAGAGAACAGGTATCTGAGCTAAATGGCAAATTAGCACAAAAAGAAAAAACATTAAAGAATTATTCTGAACAGGCTTCCGAGATAGATAATAGAGTAGACGCATTGATTTCTATGATGGATAAAGTTATTGATGAAAAATCTATTGATAATATAAGTAATGAATAAGCAATATGAATAATATTTCTGTAGATATTTTTGGAGATAAATATTCAATTTCAGGAGATGTGCAACCTTCTGAAATAAAAAAGTATGCAGAATATCTTGATTCCAAATTAGTAGAATTATCAACTGATACCTCCTTTGAATCAAGATATAAATTGGCAATTTTATGTGGATTAAATATTATTGAAGAAATGTTTAATAAAAAAAAACAGCTAACTGAAATTGATAAATTTATAACCAGATTATCCAAGATTTTAGACTCAATAGAGGAAGAATAAGTATTAGATTCATTATTGAATAAAAATTAGTTCTTGTGTTTGATTTATATAAAATATAATATTGTTCTTTTCAGAAAGGGCCTGCCCTGTTCGTGATAACAATGTTGTTTTGTGCTAAACATGAATTATAGGGTGTTCAATTGAGTATGGCATGAATGCCTTCATTGCAGAAGGACTCATAAAGTATTTATAGAATTCCCAGTTTTTGGTCTATAGTTCAAACGAATTGATACACGGCAAGGACAGGTCTTTTTTATGGAAAGGAAATATTATGATTAAGATTCTTATACTTATACTTTCAATTGTAGTTGGTCTTTTTTTAGGATGGCTTTCTTACCGCATTTTAACAATCAAGAAAATAAAAAGTGCAAAAGAACTTTCAAAAAAAATTAAAGAAGGTGCTCTATCAGAAGCTAATGTTATTAGAAAAGAAGCCGCTTTACAGGCTAAAGAGGAGTGGTATTCCCGTAAAGCCAGTCTTGAAAAAGAGATTGAAAAAAGAAAAGGAGAGTTGCGTAAATTAGAAAACAAATATAATCAGAAAATTACTGGTATTGAAGAGCGCTTATCTAAACTTGATAGAAGAGAACAGTCCATTTCTGATAGAGAAAAGAATGTTATACAAAATCAAAATAAGTTAACTCAAAAGGAAAATAAGCTACAAGAATTAATTGAAAATGAAACAAAAAAGTTGTTTGAGATATCCAAATTAACAAAAGAAAAGGTAATTACTATGTTGCTTGAACGCTTTGAGAATGAAGCAAAAATTGACGCAGCAAAACTTCGTAAAAATATTATTGATGAAGCAAAATCAAATTCTGAACAGGAAGCAAAAAAAATCCTTGCTAATGCTGTCCAGAGAACCGCAGCAGAATATGTAACTGAATCTTGCGTTTCAGTCGTCCCTTTGCCATCAGAAGAGATGAAAGGAAGAATTATTGGTAGAGAAGGAAGGAATATTCGTGCATTTGAAAATCATACCGGCATAGAAATTATTGTAGATGATACACCGGAAGCTGTTATTCTTTCAGGATTTAACCCTGTTCGTAGAGAAATTGCACGAAGATCTTTGGAAAAGTTAATCATAGATGGAAGAATACATCCTGGTAGAATTGAAGACATTATTAAAAAGACAGAGAATGATGTAAATAAGATAATTACTGAAACCGGCAAGAAAGCATTACTTGAACTCGGCATAATCAATCTTCCAGATAGTTTTATTGATCTAATAGGAAGACTAAAATTTAGAACTAGTTATGGCCAAAATGTTCTTCAACATAGTATTGAAACAGCATGGATTTGTGGAATGCTTGCTGCAGAGCTTGGATTAGACCAGAAATTAGCACGAAAAATTGGATTGCTTCATGATATTGGAAAAGCAGTTGACTATGAAACTGACGGCTCACATCCACAAATAGGAGCTGATATTGCAAGAAAGAATGGTTTATCCAGGATAATTGTCAATGCTATTGAAGCTCATCATGAAGATGTTGAAGCAGAATCTATTTACGCTGTTCTCGTCCAATCTGCTGATGCTATTTCTGGCTCTCGCCCCGGTGCAAGACGTGAAACCATAGAAGCATACCTCAAACGATTAGAGAATCTGGAAGAAATCGCTTATTCATTTGAGGGAGTTCACAAATGCTTTGCCATCCAAGCTGGAAGAGAAATTCGTGTAATGGTTAAACACAATATTATTGATGACAGCCAGGCAGAAATGTTAGCATCTGATGTAGCTAAAAAAATAGAAAATGACCTTCAATATCCAGGACAAATTAAAGTTACTGTCATAAGAGAAATTAGAACAACTGCTATGGCGAAATAGTTCTTGAAGATGAAACTGGAAACTTGAAATTGGAAACTTGGATAAGTAATCAAACTTTAAGGTAATTCTAAAGGAAAATAGATTCAGCGAAAACTTCCAGAAAACATTATTCCTCAAAGTGTAGAAAATATTAATGAATTAGTGGCTAAAATAAAATGGAAAAATGAAACAACAGACTTAAAAAAATTTATACCAAGTATCAAGTTTCAAGTATCAAGTATCAAGTTTCAAGTTTCAAGTTAAAGTTGAAACTGGAAACTGGAAATTGGAAACTTGGATAAGTAATCAAACTTTAAGGTAATTCTAAAGGAAAATAGATTCAGCGAAAACTTCCAGAAAACATTATTCCTCAAAGTGTAGAAAATATTAATGAATTAGTGGCTAAAATAAAATGGAAAAATGAAACAACAGACTTAAAAAAATTTATCCCAATTTTCAAGTTAAAGTTGAAACTGGAAACTGGAAATTGGAAACTTGGATAAGTAATCAAACTTTAAGGTAATTCTAAAGGAAAATAGATTCAGCGAAAACTTCCAGAAAACATTATTCCTCAAAGTGTAGAAAATATTAATGAATTAGTGGCTAAAATAAAATGGAAAAATGAAACAACAGACTTAAAAAAATTTATACCAAGTATCAAGTTTCAAGTTTCAAGTTTCAAAAAAACTATGATAAAGATTTTATTTATTGGTGATATTTATGGTAAACCGGGCAGGAAAGTTGTCTCTAAATTACTTCCTAAACTTAAAGCAGAGGAGAACTTTGATTTGGTAATTGCGAATGGAGAAAATCTTGCAGGTGGATTGGGTATTACACCTAAAACTGCAAAGGAGATGTTTGATATAGGTATCAATGTTTTTACTTCAGGTAATCATTTATGGGACAAGAAAGAAATTATTGATTTCCTGACAATTGAAAATAGAATTCTTAAACCAGCAAATTATCCCCCAGAAGCTCCTGGGAACGATTTCTATATTTTCGAAACATACCAAAAAGTTAAGATTGGAATTCTCAATTTAATGGGCAGGGCTTTTACTGTAACAATTGATTGTCCTTTCAGAACTGCGGATGAATATCTAAAAAAAATAAATAAAATTACTAATATTGTTATTCTTGATTTCCATGCTGAAGCAACTGCTGAAAAGATGGCTCTTGCCTGGTATCTTGATGGAAAAGTATCTGCTATTGTTGGAACACATACACATGTGCCAACTGCTGATGAAAGAATCTTACCCCAAGGTACTGCTTATATCACTGATGTAGGTATGACAGGCTCTCATGATTCTGTTATTGGATTACGAATTAAGGATGCTTTGGAACGTTTTATCACTCAGATTCCCGTTCGTTTTCATCCTGCTAAAGAAAATCTTAAGTTTAATGGATTTGTAGTAACAATTGATGAAAAAACCGGAAAAGCAAATGACATTAAAAGATTGTCAATCCCTTTAATAAATGATGAAACAAACATACCGATATATCGGCACCCCAGTTAAATATAAAAAAAAGATTTAACCCCAGTGGAATAAGAAGAAATTCCACAGGGCAGGCGGGGCAGGCAAAGAAGTATGAAAATTTAGGGACGGAATGCACAGCAATTGATCCTAACAGGATTTGCAATCCTGTTTATTTCAACTTTGAAATCTTTATTTGAGAATAATAAACACCATTACAAATGGTGTTAGGATCGTTTATTTGAAGGTTATTTATAAAGGTCATTTATATATGAAACCTACATGTACTGAAAACAAATCGGGACACCCCATTAAATAGGAAAAGATTTAATCCCAGTGAAATGATTAAA
>JACNFI010000171.1:2573-4340 GCA_014384665.1 Candidatus Cloacimonadota bacterium | reverse complement strand
ACCAATCAAACCATATTGGAATTGAAATATATTTTTAGGTATTTAGATATTTAGATATTTAGAATTTTAGAACTTAAATCAAACCATATTGGAATTGAATGTGCGTTAATGACAGAATTTTTAAGGTAATTTTAGCTAAATCAACAAATTGTATGACTATGGTTCATATATTTTGGCGGGAAATATTTAATAATACAAAATTAAATCACAATAAAATATATCTTATTTGAACTAAACAATAGCATATCTATCAAAATCCACTTAAGGAAGATAATCATAATATTTCAAGATATTTATAAACTAAATTACTTCTGTTTTGGGAGGTTCTCCTCAATAATTTTTTTGAATTTATCTGCATATTGGGGAGCAAAACCTGTTTCTTTACTTATTAAACTTCCATTAGGTGCAATGAAATAAGTTGTTGGAATACTTCTGATTCCAAATTTTGAAGACACCTCTCTGGTTTGGTCAACAAGAATAATATAAGAGATTTTCGTCCCTTTATTTTCCATATCATTTTTGAATTTTTTAATCTTATCTTGAGTTTCTGAACTAACGCCAACAATGGTTAATCCCCTATCTTTATACTCATCATAGAATTGCTGTAAATATGGAATTTCTGCTTTACAGGGACCGCACCAGGTTGCCCAAAAATCTAAAATAATTAATCCTTTTATCTTGCTTAAGGTTGTTTTCTTGCCCTTCAAATCTGGTAATGTAAAATCAAAAGCTTCAATGAAATTTATTTTACCAGATTCAAAAGCATCCATAGTTTCTTTGTTTTTCTTTGCAGCAACTATCTTTTCTTTAATAATTTCTTCTGGTTTAATTCCTACAAAACCGTCAACTGGTATGCCTTCTGTAAAAATTATCAAAGTCGGCACATCATCTCTAATTCTTAAGCGAAGTTTATTTATCAATGTGCTATTCTCATCAACATTGATTTTAGCAAATGTAATATCAGGTATTTCATAGGATAATTTTTCTAATATTTGCTCCATTTCTTTGTAATTCTCACATCTTTCTGTCCAAAATTCTATAACAACAATATCATTTTTTATTACCTCTTCAAAATTATCAGAATTCAAATTTACAATTGATTTTGCTTTTTCTGTTTGTGTTTGTTTTTTAATTGTTTGGTTTTCCTTCTCTTTTGAAGAAACAGGTTTGGTGGTCTCTGCTTTTTTCTGGTCTTTGGTTACTTCGTTTTCCTTTTCCTTTAAAGAAGTGAATTCGTTTGTCTCGGTTTGTTCATATTCTTTTGTGGTTTGATTATCCTCTTTTTTTGAAGAACATGAAATATAACTGAGAAAGATAACTATTAATAGTAACGACACTATTCTTTTCATTTTTGATACTCCTGTTTTTTTTATTTATATCTTCTAAGTAATAATTATGCAAAATGGACAAATTTGTATTCCTCCATTTATTGCTGCTAAAGTTCTAGAACTTTGTTAGAGAAAGGATAAAGTTTAGTTATTCTTTACTTTACTTCATTGAATGTAATCCGATTCTATTCCCCTCAGTATCCAGAAATAGAGCATAATAACCAATTTTTTCAGAAATCAAGGTTTTTGGACGCACTATTTTGCCACCTGCTGGCTCAACTCTATTCAGAATTTCGTTCAGGTCCTCACCACCGTTCAAATAGACCAACACTCCTTTATCAGATGGTTCAAACTCTTTAAATTTAACTATCGCACCATTGTTATTGTATCCTTCCATCTGGAAAAATCCCATCATTTCTTCACCCATTTTTTCCGATTT
>JACNFI010000171.1:0-2023 GCA_014384665.1 Candidatus Cloacimonadota bacterium | reverse complement strand
TCAGGTTGCAAGTCAATTTTTTGTGGAGATTTTAGAACTGATTTTAGCGAGACCAATTTTTCGTCTTTTGATGAAATGATTTTGACTTTTGCATCATAAACAAGAAGTGGAGGAATGGAATCAGCTGCTGATGCGAGATTGCATATATTTCCTCCAATTGTTGCTACATTTCGGATTTGTGGTGAACCAATTTTTTGAGATGCATTCCAAAGAAGTGGAAAATTGTCTTGTATTTTCCTACTCTCAATTATTTCAGAAAAAGTTGTGTTTGCTCCAATTGAACATAACATTTCACTAAAAGTAATTCTTTTAAATTCAGTTAAATGACCTATATCAACAATATATTTTATTCCATTAAGTTTGTTGTTCTCTTTTCGCAGTTCAATAATAAGGTCGGTTCCGCCAACGATGATTTTGCACTCATCAGGATGCGCAGAAAGAAAGAGAAGAGTTTTTGATAAATTAGATAATTTTATGAAATCAAAATTTTTCATAATTGATAGCACACAGATGAAGCAGATTAGAGTGATTTACACATATAATTTTATGATTTCTTTTGTGAAATTTTGTGTGATTTTGTGGCAAATTCCTTTCTTCTATGAATTTCATACAAGCATTTTCCTAATTTTATCTGTTCCAAATCAAGTGGCAGATTATAATATCTTTTTCCAATTGCATTATAAACAGCGTTGTTTATTGCAGCAGCGGTTATTTCCATAGTTGGTTCACCTAAACTTTTTGCACCCCAGGGTCCAAACTTATCACGATTTTCCACAAAAAATGGATTGATTTTGCCTATATCCAAACTTGTTGGAATCAGATACTGGTCATAATTCAAATTCTGGATTTTCCCTTTATTTACAATAATTTCTTCCATTATTCCATATCCAGCACCCATTGTAGTTCCGCCATAAACCTGTCCCTCTGCTCCTAATTTATTGATGACCTTTCCAATATCGTGAATAGCAGTTATATTTTCTACAAATACTTTTCCAGTGGAAATATCCACTTCCACTTCTGCAATCTGACAGCCATATACATAAGTGAAATATGCAGGTCCCTGACCTTTCTTCTCATCCCAACTGACATCTGGTGCTTTGAACCAGCCATAAGCAGCTAAATTTATCCCCTTTTGATATGCCAACATACAGGCATCAGAAAATGAGATTTTTTTCTGAATATTTTTCTCTAATATTTGATAATTTTCAAAAACAAAATTTGTTTTACCTTTCAAATGCCATTCTTTTATCAAGATATTTTCTATTCGCTTTCGTACTTTTTCCGTAGCATTTTTTGAAGCTTCGCCTCCAACAAGAGTAGAACGAGAAGCAACCGTTGGACCTCCATCTGGAATTGTGCCAGTATCTTGCCCAAGGTAATAAATATCTTCTGGATTTATACCAAGAATTTCTGCAACAATTATGGAAAAAGTCGTACGCAGTCCTTGCCCATTTTCTGCTAATCCACTCAAAAGATATACACTTCCATCATTTTGAACAGACACCATTGCTCCGGTTGCATCAACTCCTTCGGCTCCAAGAGAACATCCACGAAAACTACATGCCAGACCAATTCCTTGGAATTTGGTCTTTAAATCAATCGGAAAATCTGTATCTTTCAATATGAATTGTCTTTGTTCAAGTTTGGAATTATCAAGGAGTTGCTTGGGTATAGATTTTTTGTTTTTCTCATATTTTTTAAGAAAATCAGATTCAGTAACTGCTTTATCAATAACTTCAAATAAACTTACTTCGTGTTCACTCAATTTCTGGTTGCTTGCAGTAATAGAATTTTGCCTGTAGCCATTTATTTTACGAATCTCAATCGGATTGAGCCCAAGTATTTCTGCTATTTCATCCATAAGAGATTCTTGGGCAAAAATAATTTGCGGTGAGCCAAATCCTCGCATTGCACCTGTATATGGATTGTTTGTGTAAACTGCTCTAATATCTGTGTAAACATTTTCAATCTGATAAGGACCTGTTGCTTGAACCACAGAACGCCAGGTAACAAACGGACTCAT
>JACNFI010000170.1 GCA_014384665.1 Candidatus Cloacimonadota bacterium | reverse complement strand
CCAATTATTGGTACACGAGTTGAAGTTACACAAGATAAGTTGAAGCAAATTAGAGAAGTTGAGGGTGGAAAAGGTACAACAAATCAGCACAGTCAGACTTTGTATTTTGGTTTTCCGAGTGAGGATGATGTTGACATACAAGTGAGATATTTGGATGGGAAGATAATAAATTTGAAGAATCAGGGAATAAATCGGATTATTAGAAATGTGTATAATTAATAACAATGAAAAGGTTTAATTTTTTTTATCCTAAATATTAAGTGTTGCGTATAAAAGTATAGATTATTATATTTTGGGAGGTAAAATGCATTTTTCATTAGGTGAAATACATTGTATATATTGTAATTCTCCAAATATCATTTGTTGTGAGTGGAGAGAAGGATCAGAGTCTGAAGACTTTGATGATTGGTATTTTGATAATTCAATTGATGAAATATCTCAACAAAATTTTGATAATACAAATGAAATTATGCTTCTCTGTCAATGTAAAAATTGTGAAAAATGGTTTAATATATCTGTAAAATCTGAGGAGGTTGGTTCTTTAATTTTACCTTTTTCAAAAGAGAAAGCTAATCTGGTAAACCCAATTTTAGAGGTTGAACCTATTACACAAGAGCCTAGAAATTTACATATTGGTTTTTTCGAATTACAAATTATATGGTTTCGGTATATTTCTCTTGATAAAATTTATAATAAATTCATAGGTCCTTTTTATCCTTACCCTATCGGAGAATATCTTATTAAATGCAAGGTAAATAATCCGTTGACTAATATTAAAGATCACTTTAATTGTAAAATTGAAAAGATAAAATCTCCTTGGTTTATTGATAGAAAATATCCTGATATTGCTTTTTATGAATTTAGTATTAAGTGGATAGATAACACTGGAAATGATATTTTACAATACTTATTGAATATGAATAAAGAGATTGAAAATAACAAGATGGAATTTGCTATAGAAAAATATTTCGGTTCAGATGATACAATAAATGATTTTAAAAAAACAATATTAAATATAGAAGCAAATGAAAAAATCAAAGATGGAATCAAAAAATCTGCTTCGTTGGCACGGAACATACAAGCCTATCGTTTTATTAATTGGTTTGAGAATGAAATTAGAGATTATATGTGGAATATATATTGTAGTATTTATAAGCCAGAAAATAAAGATAGTAAATGGTGGAAAGGGTGTTTCCCAAAACAAGTAATTGAACACATTAGAGAAAATAGATTAAAGGAAAGAAAATTAATTAGACATAACATTTCTAGATTTCCTTTAGATTATGCTGACTTTGATGATATATTCCTTCTTATTAATAAAGAGAGAATGCATTTCAATAGAATGTTCAATTTGGATATAGATGCTTTTAAAGGACATTTTCAGTATATAAAGCAATATCGAAACATTATATCTCATTCTCGTTTTATTACAAATGATAATTTAATGGAACTTCAATATCATGCAAGAAAATTTACTGATTTAATTGGTTCAGATTTATTTAAAAATAATTCTTTTCCTTTTTATAAACCACCAAAGGAGTTAAGCTAATTTAATATTTTAATCATGAATTAATGATGTATTGATAACTTAGGTCAATAGAATAATTTTTTTAAATGAAGAAGTGAAAAGACGAGCCGTTATCAGCGTTTCAGGTAAAATTGGCACAAATTTTAGAGGATTCAAATGAAAAGCATTGTTCCTACAGAATCTTTGATGAATAAAATCCTGCTTATTCGTGGTAGGAAGGTGATGCTGGACAGTGACCTGGCTGAATTGTATAATGTTGAGACGAAAGTGTTTAATCAAGCAGTTAAAAGAAATTCAGATCGATTCCCATCGGATTTTATGTTTCAACTTACAAAAGAAGAATTTGATAACTTGAGGTCACAAATTGTGACCTCAAGTTGGGGCGGACGACGTTATCCTCCCTTAGTTTTTACTGAACAAGGGATTGCCATGCTGTCTTCTGTGTTACATAGCGAACGAGCTATTCAGGTGAATATTACCATTATGCGTGCTTTCGTGAAACTTCGGAAACTGCTTCATACAAACGAAGAACTGAACCGAAAATTTATTGAGATGGAAAAAAAATATGACAAACAATTTAAAGTTGTCTTTCAGATATTACAGCAACTAATGGAACCACCGAAGAAACCGAGAAAGGAGATTGGGTTTAAACCAAGTATTAAAAAATGAACCATTCAGCAATTCAAGAAGTAGAAAAAATTAGAGAAGTATTTGAAAAAGACTTGGTTCTTAAAAGTAAATTTAAAGATTTAACTTATGCAGACTACTTTGAGTACAAAAAAACGTTGAAGGATACAACATTTCAGAAAAACTTGCAAGTGATGCTTTTTATTTTTCCTGGAATATTGACACAATAGAATATAAAATATTTCATACAAAAATATCAATCTCAGAATAAAATATTGTTGAAAATTAAATAAAAAGTACATGTCGGGAGTGAAGAAACAGGATAAACCTGTTTCTACCCACCAACTGAGGGGTAGATTTGGGTTTACCCCGTTAGATAGTAAACTAAATTGAATTTTACCGTCTTAACAAGATAAATATTATCTAACGTGGTTTATCCCAAATCGGAAAAAAAGAATAATGATTTTCAGATGAAACATTTGTCCACCAACTCCGAGACGGAGTCGCGATTCATCGGGACTGGCGGACTGTTTATTAAGACACCATTACAAATGGTGTTAGGATCGTTGCAATGTACGTAATTTTACATTTACATTTGTGTCTTTGCTTGTCCCGTGTAATATAGCAAGCTATTACACGGGATAAACCTTTGTGGTGAAAGGATTTTCAGATGCTCCTGTCTTTTTAAAGAAGAAAAACTTTGTTTCAAACGAGTTTCTTAAACAGAACAATGAGAAATTCGGATATAACCGATTTGATTTTTTTTATCTTGCAGACAGTGATAAAATTGAAAATAATATTTCCAAATTGAATGAAAAATTAAATAACTTTTTTAAGGATTAAATTATGAAAAAATTGCCGGTAAGACAATCTAATTTTTTACTTTATACTTCTCAAACGAGCAACATAAACATCAATGTTGTTCTCTTTGATGAAACCGTTTGGTTAACTCAAAAAAGTATGAGCGAACTTTTCGGAGTTCAAATTCCTGCTGTGAATAAGCATTTAAAGAATATATTTTCCTCTGGTGAGTTAGCAGAAAATTCAGTTATTTCCATTTTGGAAATAACTGCTCAAGACGGGAAAAATTACAAAACCAAATTCTATAACCTTGATTCCATCATTTCCAGTTGAGTATATTGAAACTCTAAAATTAAAAAATTACAGTGAATCAACCATTAAAACTTATCGTCTTCATTTTCAACGGTTTTTAAAATATTATCAAAACACCAAACTAAAAGCTATAACACACGAGCAAATTCGTAAATATTTATTGTATCTGGTAGAAGAGAAGAAATACTCCACTTCAGCCCAAAACCAGGCAATCAATGCCATCAAATTCTATTATGAAAAAGTACTTGGGCAACCAGTTGAAAAATATTACATACCAAGACCACGCAAGGAAAAGAAACTACCGGAAGTATTAAGTTCACCCCGTAGGATAGTAATCCAACGGGGTAAAGAAGAAGTAACAATAATTTTGAAACAAATAAAAAATCTGAAACATAAATGTATTATTTATTTGATTTACCCCGTTGGATTTTAGGAAATTGAAATGTTTTACACATATATTTTATTTAGCTACAAAGATGAAATGTTATACACTGGTTACACAAATGATTTGAAGAAACGGGTAGAGCAACATAAGAATGGTGAAGTAAAATCTACAATGAATCGTCGTCCACTTAAACTCGTCTATTACGAAGCTTGTTTAGATCAACAAGATGCTACAAGAAGAGAAAAATATCTCAAATCAGGAAGCGGAAAAATTTATATTAAAAATCGACTTAAAAATTTTTGGAGTGATATTAAATGAAATCCTACTGGGTAAATTCTGCCGGATTGCGACTAACTGAAGCGGTACATCTAAAGATATCAGATATCCAATCGGATAGAAAACAGATATTTATTCGTTCAGCAAAAGGCAATAAGGATCGTTATGTCCTTTTAGCTTATACAATCCTTAAAATGTTAAGAGAATATTATAGAGTTTATAAACCATTAAAATGGTTATTTGAAGGAAAACCCGGAGAACAATTCAGTAAAAGAGCAATTCAAAAAATATTTAAGAGTGCCGTTATAAAAAGCGGTGTAAATAAACCTGCTACTATCCATACATTACGACATAGTTTTGCTACCCATCTTCTTGAACATGGAACAGATATAAGATATGTACAACATCTTTTAGGACATAAGAATTTAA
>JACNFI010000169.1 GCA_014384665.1 Candidatus Cloacimonadota bacterium | reverse complement strand
TGAAATTGATAAGTAAAAAAGAAAATACTTGCTAAAAATTAAAAGGTTTTTTTAAACGCAAAAAAAAATGAAGGAAAATAAAATGAAACAGAATACATACAATTTACAACTTAATTACCAACAAATCATCACTCTAATTAGACAGTTAAAATATGAAGATAAAGTTAATATTTTAAAAGAACTTAAAAAAAGCACATTTAAAAAGAGATTCAAAAAGCTCTTGTATTCATTGAAAACTAATGAACTGCCCCTCAATGAGATTACAAAAGAAGTAGAAGCTGTTAGAATGCAAAGATATGAAAAAAGAAAATAAACAATTTAGAATTATCATAGATACCAATATCTGGATTTCATTCCTTATCGGTAAACACATAAAAGGTCTATTAGAGCTTCTGGATAAACATATAGTAAAGGTTATCTTTAGCAAAAATCAACTTGAAGAATTGATAGAAGTTTTAAATAGACCAAAATTCAACAAATACTTTTCAAAAGGACAGATTGAAGAATTTCTTGATCTTATTGAAGAAGTATCAGAGGAAATTGAGATAAAGTCAAATATTACGATTTGTAGGGACCAAAAGGACAATTACTTACTATCAACCGCAAAAGATGGAGAAGTAGATTTTCTAATAACAGGAGATGAAGATTTATTAATTCTAAAAGTAGTTGGTAACACAAAAATAGTTAACTACAAAGATTTTACAAAATTAATAGAAAATATACTTATCAATTATACTTGATACTTAAAAGAATTTTAACAACCATAAACTTGATTATTCATATATATTATAAAAATCTGCTTGTAATTATATCCATTGTTACTTTTTTATTCCTATTTTTCCTTCTTTCCCCCCCTTTAACAAACGCCCAACCACTCAAAATCAAATCCATTGAAATTACAGGCAATAAACACTTCTCTCAAGCAGAAATTCGCAAAGCATTGCGACTAAAAGAAGGAAATACCTTTTCCTACGAAGAACTCAATAACAATCTGAAAAATGTCTTACAACTTTATTCAAAATATGGATTTTATTTAACCAAAATCCTGCCTCCAAATGTAGTTCCAGACAAATCTGGAAAAAATGTAAATATCAAAATACAGATACTTGAAAATCAAAAATTAGAAGTTGCAGACATTCATTTTTCTGGAAATCGCTACTTTTCTGATGAAAAATTGAAATCAATGATTTCTACAAAAAAAGGCCAGCCATTTTCAATTGAGAAAATCAATGATGACTTGCATACCACTGTGGATGTCTATGGAGAAAGAGGATATCCATTCTGCGAAGCAATTCTGGATAGTTTTTACATAGATAATGACAAAATATCTGTCTATTGGCAAATTGAAGAAAATGATTTTGTAAGAATATCTGAACTGGTCTTTGAAGGAAATAAGATTACAAAAGACAAAATTTTAAGACTGATTCTAAACTTTCAAAAAAATGAAATTTACAAAAATTCAAGAGTAGAACTTGCTGAACATAATTTATTACGCAAACAATTTATTGAGAGTGCCAAAATAAGACCAATAAGCAAAAGCGAATTATTAGTACAAATAAAAGAAAAACAGATGAATCATTTTCAAGGAGTATTGGGTTTGTCTTCTGCAAAAGATGACCTTTCATTTGTTGACAGACTTACAGGATTTATAGATTTCTCTTTTATGAATATTGCTGGAACTGATAGAGATATAAACCTTTCATGGAAAAAACTGAAAAAAAATTCATCGCAATTTAATATTTCTTACAAAGAGCCATTTATTCTTAACCAGCAGATATCAGCCAAAATATCCTTAAAAAGGAAAAGTATTGACACAATCTATGTTTATACGGATTTTCAGATAAAATCTGTCTTTTTATTACGGAATTATAACAAAATTGGTTTATCATATAATATTATAAGTAGTTTGTTAAATACTGTTCATACGAGAAAAAATGGGGTTGGCACAGAATTGGTAATAGATAGATTAGATAATCCGATAAATCCACATATTGGTTACAGCTTATTTCTCGCATATAATATCAATTGGAAAAGCAAGAAATCGTATAATCAGAAAGTTTCTTTAGACACCCAACACATTATACCTATATCTAAAAAGAGTGCAATAGCATTACTGGGAAGCTCAAAATTACTTTTCATAACTGGAGATACACTCTCCCAATATGATTTATTTACATTTGGAGGATATAATGACCTTAGAGGTTTTATTGACAACCAGTTTGTGTCTGCAAAATTTGGTGTTTTAAGTATTGAATATCGTTATCTTTTTACCAGAAGTTCTCGGTTATTTACATTTTTAGATTATGCATATTATTTAGATTATGATTATGATGAATATAAAAATCTTTTTGGTGTTGGATTTGGAGTTAGTTTGAAAAGCAGAATTGGAATTATTAAAATTGATTACGGTATTGGACATCAGGATGGGAGATGGACTAATCCTCTGGAAGGGACAATACATTTTGGCATAGAAACAGGATTTTAGAAATTTGAAATTTGATACTTGAAACTTGATTATTTTTCCCAAATTTCTAATTTCCAGTTTCAAGTTTCATTTTTATCGGAGAAAATTTGAAATTAACTCAATTAGAATTAGCAGGATTTAAGTCATTTGTAGATACCACAAAATTCAGTTTTTCAGAGGGATTAACTGGAATTATCGGTCCAAATGGATGCGGTAAATCCAATATTGCAGATGCTATTCACTGGGTTCTTGGAGAGCAAAATCCAAGAAAGTTACGGGGAAACAGTATGAAAGATGTAATATTCAAGGGAACAAGAAAAAGAGCTCAATACAACTTTACAGAAGTTTCAATCACCATAGATAATGATAAAAAAATTCTCCCAATTGAATATGATAATGTAAAAATCACCAGAAAAGTATATTTAGACGGCGAAAGTGAATATCGTATTAATGATAATTCCTGTCGTTTGAAAGACATACACAATCTTTTCTATGATACTGGAATAGGTCAAAGAGCATACTCGTTTATGGAGCAAAAAATGATAGATGAAATTCTCAGCGGCAATGATGAAGAAAAAAGGTATCTCTTTGAGGAAGCTGCTGGAATAATGAAATATAACCAAAGCAAAAAAGCAAGCGAAAATAAACTCAATGCAATTAAAAATGACCTTATCCGCTTAGACGATATTATTACTGAAGTTAAACATCAAGTTGGGACACTTAGACACCAGGTTGGTAAAGCAAAAAAGTTTCAAAATCTAAAACAAAAAATTAATAAAATTCAAATTCAACTTGCTGGAATAAAATACTTCAACTTAAATAAACAACTTAAATCAGTTCTGAATGAATCTCTTACTATTGAAAAAAAACTAACTGAAATTACCAAAATTATTTCAAAAAATAATCAATCTTTTCAGAAAAAAAATAATGAACTATTAGGCATAGAAAAAAAACTTAAAGACGAACAATATAAACAAAAAAATATTGAAAACAAAATAAATAATTATGAAAAAGAAATTCTATTAAATCGCCAGCAAATTTCAAATAGCAAATCAACTCTTTCAGAAAATCTAAAAAGAATAGAAAATATTAAAAGCCAGAATATATCAACGAAAAAAAACCTTGAAAAGGATATTATTTTATTAGACAAAGCGAAAGAAAAACTCATTGCCCAAAATGAAAATGCAAAATATCTTGAAAATCAATTAAAGAATATCACAAAAAAAATCTCAGCACTAAACCAGGACCTTGATGTAATAAATAATAAAATTAATACATTAACTAACACAAAACAAGAATTACTACAGAAACAATCAGAAAGTAATACAAGAAAAAAAATCCTCTCAGAACAAATTGGCATTCTCCAGAATAAGATAAAAGAATACAAAACCAAATCTGATGATATATCTGCACAAATTATAAAAAGTAAAAAATCTGAAGATATACACACTTCTGAATTGCATCATTTTCTCAAAAAAAAATCTATACTTGAAGCAGAAATCCATAAATTAAACGAAATTGAAACAGACCTACAACAGCAAGTAAATACAACAGAACTTCAGATTAAATCATTATCCAATGAAGCCAAACAGCTTGGTGAATGGGAAAAGAATTTAACCGATTATGAAGAAGGAACAAAAAAAATCATCAACCATTTTTCTGAAAAAAGGGATATTTCACTTTTCGCTAAACAAATATCTGTTAATGATAATTATATTCCACTTATTGAAAACTCCTTAAAACATATTCTTATTTCTATCGTCTGTACCAAAAAAGAAATTGATGAAATATTATCTTTACTTCAAAATGAAGGTATAAATTCTAATATTATTCTAAAATATCCTAAAAATATCCCGGATGAACATAGAAATCCACCAAAAAATAATTATGAAAGT
>JACNFI010000168.1 GCA_014384665.1 Candidatus Cloacimonadota bacterium | reverse complement strand
AAGAAAACAATATTTTGGGGTTTTTGCTGTTTGATTGTTGTTGATGCTATTCAAATGGTGGTGCCCAAAATCATACAGCATATTATTGATTTTTTACGCTTGCCAGGTTTTACGACTTCTGAGATTTTTAAATTTGCACTATTGATATTTATACTTGCAATTATTATGGCAGTATTAAGATTTTTATGGAGATTATTGTTAATAACAAATGCATATAAAATTGAAAGAAAAATTCGCAATGAGTATTATGCTCATTTACAAAAACTATCTGCAAGTTTTTTTCAAAAACATAAGACAGGTAATTTGATGGCTTATGCAACTAATGATTTACAAGCTGTTCGCATGTTTTTTGGTATTGGAATTGTTCTTGCTTTTGATTTTGTATTGGTTACAATTGCGAGTTTAGCTTTGATGTCAAATATTGATTTGCGTCTTACAATATATGTTGTAATCCCTTTACCACTTATAACATTTGTAATGATATTTTTTGGGAGAAAACTACATAGATTATTTAAAGATGTGCAGAGGACTTTTGCAAAGCTTTCTGACAGGGTTCAAGAAAGTATTTCTGGCATTAGAGTGATAAAATCATTTGTAAGAGAAAATTCATACGAAAAAAGAGTAAGTGAAACCGCAGATCACCTTGTTTCACAAAATATACATTTAGTTAAGATTTGGGGTATTTTCTTCCCATTTATGTTTGCAATAGTTGGGATTAGTCTTCTTTTAACTTTGTATTTTGGTGGCACAAAAACTATCCTAAACCAGATAACTATTGGTGAATTTGTTGCATTTAATAGTTACCTGCATTTACTTATATGGCCTGTAATTGCAATAGGATGGGTTGTGAATCTTTATCAAAGAGGAACAGCATCTCTTAATAGAATTCAAGAAATAATGAAAGAGAAACCTGAAATAATTGATGGCATTGATGTTGATAAATCCATCACTGAATTAAAAGGGAATATTGAATTTAGAAATTTAAAATATACTTATCCAGAAAGTAAAAATACTATTTTGGATGGAATATCTTTTTCCATTAATTCAGGTGAGACTTTAGCAATTGTAGGTAGAACGGGAGAAGGCAAAAGCACAATTATAAAACTTCTGACTCGTCTTTTTAATCCTCCTAAAGAATCTATTTTTATTGATGGAAAGGATATCTATCAAATTCCACTTTTAACATTAAGAAAGAATATTGGAATTGTAATGCAAGACATATTTCTATTTTCCACCTCTATTGAAGATAATATAAGATTTGGGAAACAAACTGTTTCACAAAAGGATATCATACAAACTACACAGTTATCCCATTTTTATAATGATATTACAGAGTTTGAGGGTAAGTTTAATTCTGTGGTTGGCGAGAGAGGTCTATCTCTTTCTGGAGGTCAAAAGCAACGTCTGGCAATTTCCAGAGCATTGATAATAGATGCACCAATTTTGATTCTTGATGATGCTTTCTCATCTGTAGATACTGAAACTGAGGAAGGAATATTAAGTAATTTAAAATCAATTCAGGAGGACAAAACAACTTTAATAATCGCTCATCGTATATCTACAATGCAGCATGCTGATAAAATTGTAGTTTTAGATAATGGCAAAATTGCTGAAGAGGGTAATCACGAAAGCTTAATCAAACAAAATGGGATATATACTGATATTTATAATAAGCAGAAATTAAGAGAAGAGTTGGAGATGTAATAGGTCATATGCTCCTTCGTAGCGTCAAATGAGCCTTCGGCTCGTCAAAGATGGTCAAATGCTCCTTCGGAGCGTCATAAGAGCCTTCGGCTCGTCAAAGATAGTCATATGCTCCTTCGGAGCGTCAAATGAGCCTTCGGCTCGTCAAATATTGTTTTTATGACAGAATAAGTGTTATGATTATTTGACATCGTCAGCGTTTTGACAGCGAACGAAGTGAGCATTTGACAGCGTAGCGTTTTGACGGCTTCAGCCATTTTGACAGCGTAGCGTTCTATGAATACATATTACGAAGAAAAAGATTCAGACAAGATTTATGACCGTCGTTTGATGGCAAGATTATTAAAATATCTTTTACCATATAAAAAGTATTTCATTATCTCTTTTCTGATTCTTATATTAATTGCTTTTTTTTCTATTGCATTACCATACATTCTTAAGTATGGAATAGATGAATATATTAATCCTTCTATTAAGATAATTGATATTTCAAATTTTCCTGAATTGAGAAGTGAGTTTTCAATTAAATATAAAAAATATGTAATAGAAACTTATGGTGATAAAATTTTAATTAAAAGCTATAATATTGATAAATTGCTTCCCAGACATCTTCGTATGCTTAAATCAAAACAATCAATTGGAAGAGATTTTTATGCTATATTTCCAAAAACAAAGAATAATAATAATCTTGCAAAAAAATATCCAGAACTTTTTCAAAGTTTTGGAAAATATTATATTATAAGTCAATCAGACCTCAGAAAAATCACTATTGAGGATATGAGAATTTTACGCCAAAATGATATACAAGGACTATTGAAATTGGGTATTTTATTCCTTGTTATGTTAATTTTCAGATTCATTTTTAGTTACATCCAGATTTATTTAACTCAATATGCAGCAATGCATTCTATGTATGATTTGAGAATGAAATTGTTCAATCATCTTCAAAAACTTCCGTTGTCCTTTTTTGACAAAAATCCAATTGGCAGATTGGTTACTCGTATCACAAATGATGTAAATGCCCTTGCAGATATGCTTGGTGAAGGATTGATAACTCTTATTCAAGATCTGGTTATGATGTTTGCAATATTGATTGTGATGTTGGTGATAAATTATAAATTGGCAATAATCACATTTATAGTATTACCTTTTGTTGTGTTCTTCATGGTGAGATTTAAGGTTGAAATTAGGAAGGTCTATCGTGCAGTAAGAATAAAACTGGCTAAGATAAATGTAATTTTATCAGAGAACATTTCAGGTATCAAAACAATCCAACTTTTTCATCAAGAAGAGAATAAATTCAGGCAATTTAAAACTATAACAAAAGAATATTTTAATGCAGAAAAAGATCAGTTGAAGGTGTTTGCAATTTTTCGTCCTCTAATTGATGTTATGGTGCATATAGCTGTTGCTCTTATTATCTGGCACGGTGGTGGAGAGATACTTGCCAACAAGATGTCTTTAGGAGTGCTGGTTTTATTTATCAGCTATGCACACAGATTTTTTGACCCTCTTTATGATTTAAGCCAGAAATATAATGTTATGCAATCTGCGATGGCTTCTTTGGAGAGAATCTTTAAGTTGATGGATGTTAAGCCAGAGAAATACGGTTATGTTGAGAAAGCACCAACCATAAGGATTAAAGGTGATGTTGAATTTAAGAATATCTGGTTGGCATATAATAAGGACGATTATGTACTGAAAAACATCAATCTGAAAATCAAAGCAGGAGAGAAAATCGCTTTGGTTGGCGCAACTGGCGGGGGAAAGACCTCCATTGTGAAGTTGCTCAGCAGATTCTATCCATTTCAAAAAGGGGAGATATTGATTGATAACAAGCCAATAATTGGCTATAATTTATCAGATTTAAGACAAAATATTGGGGTAGTTCAACAGGAAGTATTTATATTTTCAGGAAAGATTCGGGATAATATTACACTTTACAGAGATGATATTACAGAAGATGAAATAGTAAAAGCAGCAAAATATGTGAACGCAGACAGATTTATTTCAAAATTACCCAAGAAATATGATGAAGATGCCAGAGAGAGAGGGTCTGTACTTTCTGCTGGTCAAAGACAGTTGCTGGCTTTTGCTCGGGTTCTGGTATGCAATCCAAGTATATTCATTTTGGACGAAGCGACTTCAAATATAGATACAGAGACAGAAATCCTGATTCAGGATGCTTTACAAAAAGTGATGGAGAACCGAACATCAATTATTATTGCACATCGTTTATCTACAATTCAGAATGTTGACAGAATTATAGTTGTCCATAAAGGAGAAATTGTAGAGGAAGGTAATCATCAGGAATTGCTAAAGCAAAGAGGATTGTATTATAATTTGTATAGATTGCAATATAAAAGTGATGTGGTCTAAGTTTTTGCCACGGAGACCCAGAGAGCACAGAGAAAATATTATAATAGACCTTCAGTCCGTTAGTGACCGATTTATCCGTTCTCCGTAGTACTACGAAGGATGAATCGGGACTCCGTCTCGGAGCTGACGGACTGAAGATCTTGTCTCTTACTTCTCGCTCTTACCTATCTTATCAGTATCAATCGTTTGGTTGAGAAAACCTTACCATCCACCTTAAGTTCATAAAGATAAATTCCAGTAGATTGTAATCTGCCATTTTCGTTTTTACCATCCCAA
>JACNFI010000167.1 GCA_014384665.1 Candidatus Cloacimonadota bacterium | reverse complement strand
TGTATCCCTTGATAGTATGGAAGTTCTCTTCTTCAAGCTCATTCACCCAATCTAAAATTTCATCATTATACCAGATTACTGGATCATTTTGATATACTACTTCTTCCAGAATATCAGGGTCTAATATAGGTTGCAGGACCTCCAGGGCATTGGTTCCCACAGGTTCAATCTCTTCCATCACAGGGAATGATACCCAGTTCCATCGTATACCAGGACCACCTTTTAGATGATGGACAAAAAGATCATTGTCAACGAAATTCTCAAAAGCAGTCGCATTACCAACGCGAGGAAGATATACTAATGTGCTATCAGAGATATCAGTCCATAATGTTTCAGGGTCAGGTGGGTCACTCATAACAGCAAAGATATTATATTCATCAGGATTATTGAAATAATATAGTCTATACCAATCTGGATGTGGATTACCCGTTACTACCTCTTTGTATGCGTATATACCTGTATCTTTAGAGAATATAAAGTTTTTTGCTGTGTGGTCTTCTACTGAGTATGGAATATCACTAATAATATTCAGAGCTTCATGAATACCCGATATAATATCACCATCGTTTAAATAAATCCTCCACATGACTAAGAAGAAGTATATTTCTGTATCAACTACATGGTTCAGATTATTCCACCAGTCACCTGTTCCCCCAAACATTTGTGGTTCAAATCCATTTTCTTGACACCAAGATCTAAAATCATTACTAAAACCATCAATCTGCCAGGTTATGTAATCCTTATCCACTGTCCCATTATGAGCAAAGGAAAATTGAAATCCAGGAGGATCAAATGGATATGCATAAGGTTCATATCTCCAGACAAATGGATGTGGATCTGGAATACCTGTAACATTTGTGGCATTTCTTACATGACCCACTCCTATGACAGCCTCAATAGCCTGATCTACAAAGTTAATTTGGAATGCATCATAGTCACCATCGTTCCAAGCGGGATCCGCATCTCTCCATATATCGGGGTTCCATACAACGTCATTGCCGTTTCTATAAAATAATAAACCCCAACCATCAATATTATACGGATAGGTAGGGCCTCCACCTTGTTCTTGTAATTCATCTAACAAATCTTCTACCATATCTGTTTCAGTATATAAATAACAATTACCTTTTGCTACCATACCCAGTAATCGGCAATCCGCTTGGATATTAGTAGATAATGTTACTAATAATAATGAAGATATTATTAGAATGTGTATCCACCATCTATTTTTTATGTTCTGTGCTTTCATCTTTTCCTCCAGAATATTTTATTTTTCCATTCTTTAGCTTGCCCATTCACATAAAAAGAAAGAGAAAGGGCAAGCATAACTAAGTGAATTTATTTCCCCCAATTAAACATAAGTATTTATCTTTCCGAGATAAAGTCTCGGATAAAGTTATATATTTTGTCTGAAAATAAATACATATTTTAATAATTGAATTTTCTGGGGTGGATTTAAAACAAAGAATGTATAATTAAAAATGTGAAAAATAGACATAGAATAAGTATATTGCAATATTTGCAAGTTATCAATCGGTATGATTTTTCTCTTTCCCATTTTCTTTTTTTCCTCATAATTATATTTACAATTTAATAGAAATCAAAATTATTTTGTCAAATTTTTTGCATCCCATTATCAAAACTTCGTATATATATTTCTCCCATGCTGCCCAAATTTAGACAAAACTATATTGAAATAAATAGCACAAAACTCATATATTCCATCTTCACCAAAATCTATAATCCAAAGAAATTTTATTCCCCTTAAACTTTAATTCTATTTTTTTCTTTTTCTCCTCATAATTATATAGTTTAGCATCTACAAAGGCATCTACTACAGAAAGAAATTTAAATATTGCTAACCACCACAGCATATTCTGCTGTTTAGGATTATATTTATCATAACAACGACTATACTCTTCATAGTTTTTTGTTTGTAAATATCTGTCCCAAGCATCATTTATTTTAATCTGATAATGTATTGTATATCCAATTAAAATAGATTCGGCAGTAAATTCAATCCCAGCTTTCAGATATTTCTTATTGTATAATTGTCCCCCACCTGGTACAAATAACGAATAGAGCACTGCTTTTGTAGCATTTCTTTTTTGTAATTTTTCTTTACTTTCCGCATATAATAGATTTATTAGCAGAATCAAAATTAGTATGAGGAATAAAGTTTTCTTACACATTTTTCTTTCCAAAAATATGTAACCCAAATCCAACAAAAGTGGGAATTAAAATATTTATAAAAAATATTATTAAAGAAGCACTTGCTGCACTCGCAGGTGAAATTCCTAAGTCTTTGAAAAAATAAACTGATAGCAATTCACGAATACCTAATCCACTCAAAGTAATTGGCAAAGAGTTAAAAAACATAACAATTGAAATCATAAAAAAAGATTTAAAGAATTGCACTATATGAAATGCATTTAATACTAAAAAAAATTGAAATATATAAATAAAAACAAAAATTATAGAGATTGAAAATATTTTTGAAATTTTTACTCTTCTAATTACTCGTTTATATCTTTGAATAAAAGGGATAAATTTTACAATCGTTTTTGATTCTACTAAAATAAAAATTATTAAAATAACGATAATGAAGAAAAGATAAGTTTTAAAAATCCCAAGAGAAAGAAAGCCAAAAAGCAGAAGTGAACCAAAAGCAAAAAATTTTTCAAAGAATGCAAGAATAACCAGTTCATCTTTTTTTGAATTTTGAATATGGAATGCTCGTCCTATCTCTCCCAATCTTGCTGGTGTGAAAATACTATATGAAAAACTGTAAAGTATTGACTTTATTATTTCACGGTTCGGTACATTTTCATTACTCAAAACTACCAAGAATTTCCATCGTAAAAATTGTATGAATAGATTTAATGGCAGCAATAAAAAAGCAAGGAGAATCCAGATAAACTTTGCTTGCTTTAATGCTTGTATAATTTGATTTGGTTTTACAAAGTAGAAAAGGAAAATCAGAAATAGAATTGTGAATATGGTTTTTAAGATTAATTTTTTATTGAATTTCATTTTTTATAAAGCCACTGAGACACAGAGAAATTTTCGTCATTTTTAGCCACGAAGGCACAAAGAAATTATTTTAATGTAATCTTATTTATCTCGGTGTCATCGCTTGCAAAAGCCCCGCCTGCTAGACGGGCAGGGAAGCGGTGGGCAGGTCTGTGGCTAAACCCTTTCTAAAAGTGACCAGAAGAAAAGAGGTATCATAATCTCATGATGTCCGACAAAATAATATCCCTTGCCTCCGTTTGCAGTTGGACGCTGGACAACATTTGTCATCGGGCGATAATGCAAATTCATATCAAAGACTGCTGTATAAAAATTTGTAAGTGGGTATTCAAGATTTCTTACAATTGTAACTGCTTTGAGAAATACTTCTGGCAAAATTACTGCTGAGCCGAAATTTACCAAAACTCCGCCATTATTTAATTCCTTAATCTGATTGCAAAAAATTTTAAAATCCCTAAAACTTGCCCCACCAATTGCTTCCCCATTTGCATACTTATGCTGATGTGTTATATCTGTACCAATTCCAACATGGACAGTAACAGGAATGTTGTGTTGATATGCCCTTGCAAGTAAGCTGGCTTTCCAATATTTTGGTTCTTCTTCATAAATATGTTTTCCAAGAGCTTCTCCATAACCTAATCCTGACCCGTATCCCTCAATAATTACTTTATTGATTATTCTACCTGTTTCTTCACCCATTCCGAAACTTCCATCTTTAAGAGCTGCTTCCACATCCTCTGAAGTTTTTCCAAAATATGCTATTTCAAAATCGTGAATACATACTGAACCATTGACTGCAATAGTTTTGATAAGTCCTTTTTCAATTGCCTTTATAAAAATCGGCGAAAGACCGCACTTTATAACATGACCCCCTAACATAACGATTATTGGCTTTTTGTTTTTAACTGCATTTTCGCAATGGGATAAAAATTCTTTGAAATCCTTGCCAGCAAGAATATTTGGTAAACTATCTATAAAACCTTTGGTTAAAACCTCTTTGGCTATTTTCATAAAATCTTTAATATAGACCTTACTGGGTCTGTCTTTTACAGAGTAGGTTTTTATATTATCAAGATTTATTTTTTTGTATTTAGACATTTTTCTATAAAATATGAAATTTTTTATTATTAATCTTCTATGGAGTGCTGAAACGAGGAGCAAAGCGACGAACTTTCAGCATTTGCGAAAAGTTCCTCCCCGATGAATCGGGGAGTCGTTTTCGCACTCCGAAAAAATAATAGTTGGAGTGCTGAACCGAACTTTCAGTCCCATCCGGGACGAAAAGTTCTCCGCCAAATGGTGGATCATTTTCGCACTACATTACTTGTCA
>JACNFI010000166.1 GCA_014384665.1 Candidatus Cloacimonadota bacterium | reverse complement strand
CACGGTTCCATCCTATTTTTTAGAGTGTCTTCTTTACAATGTCCCTAGCGATAAGTTTGGCAAGAGTTATCAAGATACTTTTTGTAATGTCGTTAACTTACTTAATAGTTCAAAGTTAAATTTTTTTACTTGCCAAAATGGGCAGTTAGACCTTTTTGGCAAAACATCGGAACAATGGTCAGTAGAGAGAGCTAGAGAACTTATTAAAAAATTAATTCTACTTTGGAATAATTGGAATTAACATGCATTCATACTCTATAGATACAAATGAAAGAAGAAATATACTATTGATTTTAGCGATATTTAGTATTTTGTTGGCGTGGATTTTACATAAGATATTACTTTATTTTGAAATTATTCTCCCTTGGTACTTTGAATCTCCTTCTGTAATTTTCTTTTATAGTTTATTGTTTAGTGTTTTTGACAGATTCTGTTGGAAATTGAAAATTTTACAAAAGTTATATCTCATCAAAACCCCAAATCTTAGTGGTAAGTGGCAAGGTTTTATACAATCTTCTTTCGATGAGCACTCTTTAAAGATTGAAGCAACTTTAGAATTTTTTCAAAGTTGGTCCAAAATAAAAATTCTGTTATCAACTGCCCAGTCAACTTCCTTCAGCGAATTAGCGTCAATTGTTATTGATACACCGGAAGGAATATTTTTAAGCTACCAATATATAAATGAGCCTAAGTCTAATGCTACTAATACTATGCATATACATCGTGGTACAGTCAGGCTAATTCTAAAAGATAAAACAATTATTGGAGAGTATTATTCTGGGAGAGATAGAAAAAACCTTGGGATTTTAAATTTTCACCGAGGATAAAATTATGCAACTAAAAATATATCAAGAAAATGCAATCCAGGAATTGTTAGATAAAGCTAAAAAGCTTTTAAATTATTCTGTAAACAAGAAATTGGTTTTTAAGGCACCAACTGGGTCTGGAAAGACAATTATGATGGCTGAGTTTTTAAAACAGTTAGCTGAAGACCCAGAATTTAGACAAAATCTTTCTTTTATTTGGACTGCACCAAGACAGCTACATATTCAAAGCAGAGAAAAATTAGAAAAATATTTTGAAGACAACCGTGCTTTAAGATGTTCATTTTTTGAAGAATTAGATGATAGAAAAATTTTTGAAAATGAAATTTTATTTTTTAATTGGGAGAGCATAAATAAAAAAGATAACATTTATATTCGGGAGAACGAAAGAGACAATAATCTATCTAATGTGCTTGAAAGGACAAAAGATGAAGGCAGAGAAATTGTTTTGATTATTGATGAAGCACATCATCATTCAACTAGTGAAATTTCACAAAAATTAATAGGAGATATAGAACCAAAATTAACAGTTGAAGTTTCAGCAACCCCAGTTATTCAAAATCCAGATGACATAATATCTGTTCAACTTGAGGATGTTAAAGCTGAAGGAATGATTAAAAAATCTGTAATCTTAAATGAAAAGTTTATAAACCTTTTTAAGGAAGGGAAAATTGAGTCTGAGTTGAGCAAGGAAAAGGATAGTGAAGGATTAGTTATTGATGCGGCTTTAAAAAAGAGAAAGACATTATTGAAAGCATTTCAAAAAGAAAATATAAATATTAATCCTTTGGTTTTGATTCAACTTCCAGATAGAATTGGACAACTGGAAGATACAATGAAAGACAAGATCATTAGAATTTTAAAAGATAAATATAATATTTCTACAGAAAATGGTAAGTTAGCTATATGGCTTTCAGGAGAGCATGTTAACAAAGAAAATGTTGAGATAAATAATAGTGAAGTTGAAGTATTAATTTTCAAACAGGCAATTGCTTTAGGGTGGGATTGCCCAAGAGCTCAAATTATTGCATTATTCAGATTTTGGAGAAGTCTGATTTTCTCCATTCAGACGGTTGGTCGTATTATGCGAATGCCCGAACCAGATAAAGGTCATTATAAAAATGATGTCTTAAATAACGGGTATGTTTATACTAACTTAAGTGATATTGAAATTAAAGAGGATATTGCTCGAGATTATATTACTGTTTATTCAAACAATAGAAGATCAGATTATAAATCAATTAATTTGTTATCTTGTTATTCAAAGAGACAAAGAGAAAAAACAAGATTATCTCCTTTATTTATTGAAATATTCCTAAAATTAGCGAAAGAATATAGTTTAAAAAAGAAGATCAATGTAAAATCCCGCAAATTAAATCTTAATGTAATTAATGACTGGAAGGCTGAAAATATTGATATCTTGGCTGGTAAATATATAGTTGGAGATAAATCCATTATTGCAAGTTCTTTTGATTTACAAAAATTATTTGATTTCTTTGTTAGACAGAATTTAACACCTTTCTATCCTGAAGACAGATCTGTTGGTCGTGTAAAAGAATCGATTTATAAATTCTTTGAGAAAGAATTTAAAATGGACTATGGAGAAAAACAAAATGATATTGTTCAGATTGTTTTGAGCGATAAAAATATTCAACATTTTATAAATGTTATTGATAAAGCAAAAGAAGAATATCAAAAGGAAGTTGTCAAAAGAGAACCAGAGATTATATTTATTAAAAATTGGAACATACCAGAGTCATTGAGTTTTGGCAGTAATTATATAAAAGAGAACAGAAAAAAATCTATTATGCAACCATTCTATACAGATAACAGATGGAGACCAGAAATATCCTTCATAGAATATTTAGAAAAATCAGATAAGGTGGATTGGTGGTTTAAGAATGGAGATAGAGATGCAAATTATTTTGCAGTACCTTATAAGAACAAAATTAAAAACCCTTTTTATTTAGACTTTATTGTTAAGTTGAAAGATGGAAGACTCGGTTTATTTGATACAAAAGCTGGATTTACCAGAAGAATTGCAGGGACCAAAATTGAAGGGTTATATAATTATCTACAAAGCGAAAAGAGAAAAGGTAAAAAACTTTTTGGTGGCATTGTTATTAATACTGATACAAAGAATTATCGAGGAAGATGGATTTATTTTGATAAGAGAAGTAAGCAGTTAAAGGAAAATGATTTTACAAATTGGAAAGATTTAGATTTTTGAAAAATTATTTTTTTCTTTAATCAATAAGCAAAACAACTTCTACAAGAAGCCAAAGAAAAAGTGGAGAAGATGATTTTAGAGAATCGAAATTAAAACTACAGAAGTTTGAAACCAAACAGGAGTAATAAAATGGCTTTTTCAAGACAACATCCTTATAATGATCTACCACCTTTACCACCGGATAAATCCTTAGTTGAAACTATTGAAATTTACAAAAAACTATCTGAAGCAAGAGCAGCCCTGGCAGAATTAAAGGATCGCTTACCAATAATTCCCAATCCAATGATGCTGATAAACACATTAGTTTTACAAGAGGCTCTAGCAAGTTCTGAAATTGAAAATGTTCTTACAACCGCTGATAAATTGTATAGAGCTTTCACAGCTAACAGGGCAAATATTAGTCCAGCGACAAAAGAAGTTCTTCGGTATCGGGAAGCTCTATGGAAAGCATTCGAATCTCAGCAAAAAACAAAGGATATCGATTGGATAACTCAAATGTTTCAAACAATCACTCAAAAAGATGAGTCTATTAGAAACGACCAAGTTTACATCGGCAATGCTTTTAAAACTATTTATACTCCTCCTGAACCGAATTTCCTAAATGACAAATTAAGTAATTGGCTTGATTTCTTTAATTCCGATAATGATATGCCTTGATAAAAATGGAGCTACTTCATTATCAATTTGAAGCCATACATCCTTTCAGCGATGGTAACGGTAGAACAGGGAGAATATTAAATGTTCTGTATCTGACTGAAAAAAATCTTATCAAACTTCCGGTTTTATATGTTTCAAAATATATTTTAGCCCACAAAAATGAATATTATCACCTGCTATCTGATGTGACTGAAAATCAAAATTGGCAAGATTGGATTCTCTTTATGCTGGAGGCTGTTTACCAAACCTCGATGTTTACCTTAGAAAAAGTTAATGCTATTTATGATTTATTCAATGATGTTAGAAGATATGTTCGGGCCAATGCAAAAAATATCTACTCTCGTGAGTTGATTGAAGTTTTATTTTCTCAAATTTATTGCAAAAATCGTATTCTGGTCGAACAAAATATCGCCTCCAGAAATACTGCAAGTAAATATCTTAACAAATTAGTTGAGATGAATATTCTTAAAATTCATAAAGAAGGCAAAGAAACATTATTTCTAAATAAACAGTTATATGATATTTTGGTCAAATCTTAAATATCTCATGCACAAAATACTCAATTATTTGTGCGCGGTAGTAAAAACATGCACAGTCATTGTGCATGAGGGTAAAAACATGCACATGATTTACACTTATTTGTGCATAAAGGAATCTGTAGTTTTAAAGAAG
>JACNFI010000165.1 GCA_014384665.1 Candidatus Cloacimonadota bacterium | reverse complement strand
TAAAAATAATTATTGCAAATAAACATTATGAAATAATCTCTTCAGATAAAATGAGGAACAGACTTAGCATACCATAAAGTTCTTGTTCTCGCCCCAAACTTCGCATTGGGGCAAGTCCAAGCAAGGCTTGGCTCAAAAGAAGCAAAGCGACTTTGAGCCGAGAATTGCACTTGAGTTGTTCTCGTCCCAAACTTTGCTTTGGGACAAGTTCAAGCTAGATTTGTATTAAAATTCTAATATTAGGGAAGAAGTAAATAAAATAAAAGGTATAAAAAATGCGCTGTAAGAAAGAAGAATTTGTCAAGGGAAGATTTTTTCATTTTTATAATCATTCTGTACCAGAATTAAAACTTTTCAGAGAACATGAAGATTATATTTATTTTCTAAAAAAATTTAAAAAGAATTTAGAAAAATATCCTTTAACTGTAATAGCATACTGCTTACCCCGTGTAATAAAATATCTTATAACTTATGTATGTAATTATAAACAGAATAACTTATATTTTTCAGGTATTTACCAAAATATAGTCTCTATTACACGGGGTGAAATGCCAAATCATTATCATTTTTTCTTAAGACAGGATAGTGATATTCCAATTTATAACATATTTGATGATTCTTTTGCATCCTATAGTATTACAAATAAAATCTTTGTTTTTTTGGGAAAGAAATTAAATTCCAAATTACAAGCACCAAATAACAAATAAATCTCAAATCCCAAATTCTAAATAAAAATAAACTCCAATGACTGAAATAAAACATTTTGGTCATTTGGTTATTGGATTTTGGAATTTATTTGTAATTTATAATTTGATATTTGTTATTTGCGGTTTACCGCGTTATGTATTACATTATAATTTCAAATACAAAAGAAGAGGAACTTTATTTCAAGGACCATTACAGCACATACATGTAAAAAACGAGAAATATCTAATCTGTCTTTGTAAATATATTCATTATAATCCCAAGAAAGCGAATTTAGTTGATGATTTAACCCACTGGGAATATTCTAACTATTTAGAATGGGTGGGGAAACGAAATGGAAGTTTATATTCAAAAGAACTAATTGGAATCTTTCCAGATGATTTTAAGGATTATTCTCAAACAATTTTAGAATATGAAAAGTATATTAATGAAAGGGATTTTATAGAGATAATGCTTGATTATTAGTGAGTTGCTTGTTCTCACCCCAATCCCCGATTATCTCGGGTTCGCATTGGAACAATTCCAAGCAAGGCTTGGCTCAAAAGAAGCAAAGTCCCGAAAGCTTTCGGGAAGCCGAGAATTGCGATAAGCTTGTCCTCGCCTTAAGCTATGCCTTAAGGCAAGTCCAAGCAAGACTTGGCTTATAAAATATCTTATAAGGCTTCTGTTTAAATCGTAAATCAAAGTAAAAAATTATAATAACTCTTTAGTAACTTTAGCAACTTTTTCAAGAAATTTTTTATCCTCATCTGAAAATGCTGAAGGTTTATATGAATCAATATCAATCTCGCCTAATATATTTCCGCTTTTGAGGATGGGCACCACAATCTCAGATTTGACTTTTATATTACAAGATAGATAATTTTTCTCTTTTGATACATCCTGAACAATTATTGTTTTCCTTTGTTCAGCAACCTGTCCGCATACTCCTTTGCCGAAAGGAATTCTCGTGTGTTCAGTGGGTTCTCCAACAAAAGGTCCCAAGATAAGTTCATCCTCCTTATATTTATCTACAAAATAGAATCCTACCCAATCGTAATAAGAGACCTCCTCCTTAAGGAATTCACAAATTTTTTTTAATTTATCATTTAGTGATATTTGACTTTTACATACTGTTTTGATTTGGTTTAGGATTGAATCATACCCGATTGGGTCGGGTAATGATACTTTTTCTTTACTCACTTTTTTTAATAGACGATTTTTCAATTTCTTTTGCTCATTTATAAATTTGACAAACAATCTTGATTGCAGTTGTCATTTCACGGATTTTCATCATTTTCTTTTATTCATTTTCAGATTAATATCAAGTTTATTAATAGCACTATCTTCATTATCACAATCTGCAATGATTTTGAGAATTTGCTCCTTTGTGAAATTTTTTTCATCTCTTAATTTATTTGCAAGATGTATTATTACACCAAAATTTTTGCTCGGAGTAAAATTTTTAGCAATCAAATCCTTACCCTGTATAATATCTGCTGGTTTATCTTTTTGCACATTTAAGGTTTTTGAACGTTCCAGAAGCCATTGTCCTGTTTTGAATTTTTTTGTTTTTCTTATTTGAGTTCTATTTCCTTTACCAAGATAATCTGCTTCAGCAATAAGAATAAGTTCATAGATTGTTGCTGGATATAACCTTGTAGCTAATCTGCGAATCGTTCCATCTGTGATTTTCTCACCTCGTTTGAATTCACTATCATAAAGAGCAAAGGGTGATAAATGATTTTTTACCAGAGGAATAACTTTTGATTTAGTAAATTTATCTGCTCCTATTGAATTTAAAAAAGCTCTGGTCGGTTTTTCTCCTGCGTTTTCATGCTCTGGTGAGACGATTCTATCATCTTTAACAGTTGTAGTAAATGGTTTCCCGAGGTCATGGCATAAGACAGCAAGCATAATTACAAATGCTATCTTATCACCCAGTGATTCTCTTTTAACAATTTTTATGGCACAATCAATACATTTTAAAGTATGAATCCATACATTCCCTTCTGGATGCCATAGTGAATCCTGGGGAGTATATAAGAGAGTTAACAATTCTTTATGAATTTCTTTAAAAACTCCCAATTCCATTCCAGCAGAGAGACCTGCAGATGGCTTTTCTGATTTCAAAAACAACTTTTTCCATTCCTCAAGAATTCTTTCCTTTGGTAATTCTTTTAATTGAGGGAGCATTCCTTGAATAATTTTCTTGCTTTCCTGCTCTATTTCTAATTCAAATCGAGCTACAAATTGTAAAGCTCGTAAAACTCGCAGGGGGTCATCCCCAAATGTCTCGTGATTTGTAACCCGTAATATTTTTTTATTCAAATCCTTCAGCCCATTAAAAGGGTCATAAAGTTTATCAGTCAATGGGTCAAAAGCCATAGAATTAATTGTAAAATCACGACGGCTTGCTGCTTCATCAAGGCTCATATAGGGGTCAGTATTCACATCAAATCCTTTATGACCTGCACCAATTTTTGAATCTGTACGAGGTAAGGACACATCAATTTCAATACCCTCACCAAAAGATATTTTAAGTATCCCGAACGACTTTCCAACATCTGAAATTTTACCAAATTGTTTAACAATTTTTTCAACTTCTTGAGGTTGTAATTTATATACTTCTAAATCAAAATCTTTTGAAGTTTGACCAAGAATCATATCTCTTACACATCCGCCAACAAGAAATGCACTGCCACCAGTTCCTTTAGCAGCCTTAGCGATTTTCAAAACAATTTTATATGCTGGGGTAAGATTTTCTGAGCCAAGCTTTTTTAATTTTTTGATATATTCAAATGTTAAATTTATCATTTCAATAATCTTTGTCTATTACTTTATCACTTCTCATCAATTAACACACCTCGTCTGCGTAGAATTTGCTTAATATATAAAACAAGTTGTTAGTTTGTTATTGTAAATTGGTCTTTAATGATCTGCTCAATTTTGAGATGTAATAAGTCCGTCTTTTCTTTTTCAAGACATTCAAATAATTATCAAGATTTTTTTTCAACACAAGTCATCAGAAGTTTACTATTAGCAGTTAAAATTAGGATATTTGTGGCTTTGCTTTTAAAATCTTTATCATGTGTCACTATTTTTAAGTTCTCTATCTCACATAAACATATATAATAGTTATCGTTAAAATCAGAGTTTTCCAGATCAAGTAAAAGTTCATCTATATCCATTTTATTAAACTTATCATCAATTCTTTGAGTAAATTTTAGAATTTGTCTTTTTAGAGTTATCTTTATATCACTTATCACATTTCTATATTTTTTAGTACCTCTAAAATCTTTCTTGAAATCTAAAATTTTATTAGGATATTTTTTCTTTAATATGTTAAATTCTAATCTTACATAAGTGTTAATAAATTCTGAGAGGACAATGGAAGAGATAAAAACTCTTGATTGGTTTTTCAGTATTTGTTTCAAAAAGTTACTGTATTTACTAATAATGTTCTTATTGTAATTTCCAAGAGGGTAATAAAGATATATCCAGATATTTGTATCAAAGAAGAATTTGTCATCCTTTCGGGGTTGATAATAGGAAATATTAGAGATGTTATTCATCTATGATCTCTTTTATGGTTTTTTCCATTTTTCCTCTATCGGCAAAATAATCCTTTGCCCTATCAACTACCTTTTTTAACAATGCCATATCCTCTTTAGCCATATTTTTGACTTTTAGATATTCTATTAGAAAGGGACTACTATA
>JACNFI010000164.1 GCA_014384665.1 Candidatus Cloacimonadota bacterium | reverse complement strand
TGAATAAAACTGTGTGTAACAATATGTCTGCGGTTGGGTTTAGCGGTTCGCTTTCGTTTGAATCTTACGATTCAAACTTTGGTTGGTTCGCTTCCTGGCGTGATCGTACCGATCCCGCTGCACACGGTAAACATTAGTGGGCAAAAAAGTGAGTTAAAAGCGAGGTATTAATATGAAACTATATTATTTAATAATTTTAATCTTAGTCGTTTTTGGCTGTAATCAATCAACAGATCCATCTCCAGAACCTAATATAATTTGGAATCTTCAAGTTGGTAACAATTGGACTTTTATCGATTCAATTTTTACAAATAATAGCATTCAGGTTGATTCAATTTATTCTGAAATTGTTAAACAAACTACAATTGATTATCAAAACGAAGAAATAAATTTATCATGCCTGGTAGAAGAAACCATAAACAATAAAACTGTAATAAACAATTTATTCGTTAATGAATCCGAAGGATTATTTCATTACGGCAGATTAATTGAATCTGGTGATTCAGTTTATTACGAAATTTCAAAAAATTTACTTTTCAAATATCCTGTGGAAATTGGTGAGAGTTGGACATATGAAAATGATACAGTTGAATGTATTGGCAAAGAAACAGATTTTCTAACTCCATATGGAAATTTTAAATGTCATGTTTTCAAACTAATGAAAGAAGATGAAATTATAATTTATTATTGTGTTCCTTATGTCGGTATCGTTGGCAAAATAACAGAATATAATGACAATTCTTTTCGAAAACGATTCTTGTATTATTTCAATATTGGGTAATTCATTACAAAATGATTGAAAGCAATTGCCCACTAACAGGCGTGTCGGCTGTTGGGCTTTTGGGTGCTTTTGTCCTGAACATTCCGGTTCAGGGTTTAGGCTGTTCGTTTTACGACGGAATCCTTCTGATTCCGCCGCACACGCAAAACATTATACACCATTTAGGAGAATAAAATGAAAATCATAATGTTTTTTTTAATGTTGATCATTTTCTCAACTTTATCAGCAACAATAATAAATATACCTGCTGATTACACAACAATTCAAATTGGAATTAATGTAGCAGCTGATGGAGACACCGTTTTAGTTCAACCAGGAACGTATTTTGAAAATATAATTTATAATGGTCATAATGTCTGTGTTGCATCACTATATCTAACAACACAAGACACTTTCTATATTTCACAAACAGTCATAGATGGGAATAATCAAAATAGTGTGGTTAGATTTGAAGATGAAGAAGATTCCACAGCTGTTTTGTATGGTTTTACGATTCAAAATGGTTTAGGACAGGCAATGTATGAAGAAATTGGAGGTGGAATAAATTGCGATAATTCCAGCCCTAAAATTATGTATAATAGGATAGTTAATAATATTGGAGATCCTGGTGGAGGAATAGGTTGCTTTCTATCTGATGCTATCATTGAAAATAACTATATCTACAATAATCATGCTGAGAGTTCTTGGATGACGAATCGAGGTGGTGGAATTTCCTGCAGATCATCAAATCTGACTATAAAAGATAATATTATTTCCAATAATTCAATGAATTGGGGTCATGGTGGAGGAATTTATTGTTCATCTTCTTCACCAGTTATAGAAAATTGTATAATAAGCGATAATGATAATATCGGTTTCATAATGGGTGCAGGTATTTATTTCCAAAATTCATCGCCAATTTTAAAAGATATTATTATCTCTGGAAATTCGAGTGAGTTTGGAGGTGGTATATATTTCCATAATACCGATGCAATATTAGAAAATGTTACTATAAAAAACAATCAAGCTTATCAAGGAGGAGGAATTTATATAGAGGAAAATTCTCATCCAATTTTTGATTCAATAAATCGATGCAGTATTTATGGAAATAGTTCTTCAAATAACTTAGGTGTTGACTTATATGTTAATAGTAATTTGATCACTGATGTTATTGTTGATACTTTCTCTGTTCTCTATCCAAATAACTACTATTTTTACTCTGAAGGAACAGTGAATTTTGATATTCAACATTGCAACACTATTCAAATAGAAGATGATGTTTACGTGTCTCCTCAAGGTAGTAATAGCAACAGTGGATTATCCTGGGATAATCCTTTTCAGACTATTACACACGCAATCAGCAGAATTCGAGCCGATAGCCTTCATCATTATACGATCTATATGTCAGAAGATACATTCAGTACTTCTTCCAATGGTGAACAGTACCCAATATTTGGTTTGAGTTATCTTGATTTCAGTGGTATAAGTTGTAATACTTCCATTCTAGACGCTGAATCAGAAAATAGGATTCTTCATTTTATAAACGTAACAAACTCAAACATAAGTAATTGTAAATTAACAAACGGATATAATGGATCTACATTTTTAATAAATTCTGAAGTTAACTTTGATAACATGATATTTATTAACAATGAAACATATTCAAATGGTGGAGCAATCAATGCGACAAATTCAAATTCAACTATTACAAATTGCATTGTAGAATCAAATATTACTGGTCATAGAGGAAATGTTTGTTTTGATGTTGGTAATGTTGAAATATCCAATACAATTTTTTCTAACAATTCTTCTGAAAAAGGAGCTGGATTATACTTAAGTAATGTGAATTTAGAATTAAGTAATGTTACCTTTCATAATAATGCAGCATCAGAAAGAGGAGGTGGCATATATTTAAATAACTGTAATTCATTTTTCAGTAGCGTTTCAATTCATGATAATTCATCAAATCAGTTTGGTGGAGGAATTTATTGTGTCGAATCTATAATATTATTTGATGAAGAAAATAGGTGCAACTTGTACGATAATGAAATTGACCTGAGAAGTTATGGTCAGGAAATTTATGCTGAAGAATGTGAAACAATAAATGTAATCTTAGATACTTTTACTGTAGCAAACCCAACAGATTATTTTGCTTCTCCGTTGAGTAATTTTACCTTTGATATTCTTAATAACACACAAGGAGAATTAATTGATTCCGATCTTTATGTATCTGTGACTGGAGATGATACAAATAGTGGAATTTCTCCTGATGATCCATTATTAACATTATCTTGTGCATTATCCAGAATTTTTGCTAATAGTACAAACCAGAATACTATACATTTATCTTCAGGAATATATAGTTTTGAAAACACAGGTGAAATTTTTCCAATAGAATGGTGTAGTTATGTTAACCTGGAAGGTTGCGAAGACGGTTCTTCTGTTTTGCAAAGTGATATACAGGATGGAGTATTAATGTTTCATAATGTTATTGATGCTACAATCAGTAATATTTCAATTTCAAATGAATATCCTGAATATGCATCTGGAGTAGTAATGCAATACTCAAGTCCAACTTTAATAAATATTACAGCGTCAGGCATTTCAGGTTATGGGATTGCATGCAGGGATTTCTCAAATCCTATTATTTATAACACTTTGCTTTATGACAACAATTGCGGTTTTGGTTGTTCGTATTCTTCCAATCCCTATATAATCAATTCCTTGATTTCAAATAATAGCAGTAAAGCATTTTATAGTGCATACGATTCCAATCCTACATTTGTAAATACAACAATGGTCAATAATGTTCTTCCATCATATATTCGTGAGTCTAATGCAATTTTATATAATTGTATTTTATTTAATGATCATTTATATGAAATCGATGCCTTTCAATATAGTTCAGTAACTATTTCTTATTGCGATATTGAAGGTGGAATTGATGCAGTTCACGCTTGGGTAGCAAGTACTTGTAATTGGTTAGACGGAAATATTGATGAAGACCCATTATTTACAGGAACTGGAGAACATCCATTTTCTCTTTCAGGTTTATCTCCTTGTATTGACGCAGGAACTCCCGACACAACTGGTTTAAATCTTCCACCTTGGGATTTGATTAACAACGAAAGAATTTGGGACGGTGATGAAAATGGTACAACTATAATTGATATGGGTGCTTATGAGTTCGGGGCTTCTCCATACATTGTTGATATACAAGAACCAATCATTTCCAATTCACAATCTTTAATCAGCAATCTTGGTAATTATCCGAATCCATTCAATCCTTCAACAACAATAGAATTTTCAATCAAAAATAATTCTAAGGTTGATCTTTCAATTTTCAATATTAAAGGACGAAAAGTTAATACTTTAATCAATGAACAACTACAAGAAGGTAAACATTCAATTATTTGGTCTGGTTATAATCAAAATGGTAATAAAGTAAGTTCAGGTATTTATTTTTATAAAATCGAAGTAGACGACCAAGAATCAATAAAATGTATGCTTCTTTTGAAGTAGGTTGAGGATGATGGTGTATAACATACGTGCCCACAAGCTCGCTTCACTCGTCGTGGCGCACGCCATCCATCATTACCAGAAATTTCTAAAAGGAGAACACATATGCATTGTAATAATTTGAAACT
>JACNFI010000163.1 GCA_014384665.1 Candidatus Cloacimonadota bacterium | reverse complement strand
CCAGAAGAAAGGATTCCTTCTTTCATCATTTGTAATACTTCAGAAGGAAGCTTTAATAGACGAATAGTATTTGTAATAGCAACTCTGCTTTTCCCAACAATTTCAGCAATTCTATCGTGAGTTAATTTAAACTCATTTACTAATCTCTCATAAGCAAGAGCTTCATCAATTGGATTTAAATTTTCTCTTTGAATATTCTCAATTATTGAAAGCTCAAGCATTTCAATTTCTTTAGCTAACCTGATAATTGCTGGAACCTTTTCAAAACCAGCCAACTGTGCTGCAGCAAGTCTTCTTTGTCCCACAATCAATTCATAACTATTATTTGCAATTCTCCTCACAATAATAGGCTGTATAACTCCTTTTTCAGAAATTGAGTTTGCTAACTCTTGTAATTTTTGTTTATTCTCATCTTTTCTGGGTTGATAAGGATTAAATTTAATATCTTTAATATCAATAAGATGAACTCCTTTAATCTCCTCATCACTTGCTTTGATTAAAGCTTCTAATCCTTTGCCCAATTTAGTCATATTAAATCCTTCCCTTTAAGCTTCCCTAATCTGTCGGGGTCCCAATAAATCTCTTTCAGGAGATAAATCGGGATAATACTTCCATTGCTAATTTCAAATAATTTTGCGCTCCTCTTGAGTTAATATCATAAGATAAAATTGATTTCCCAAAACCTGGTGCCTCACTTAATTTTACATTTCTATCAATTATAGTATGAAAAACCTTATCACCAAAAAATCTACGAACCTCTTTTGCAACCTGTTCAGATAGGAGCAATCTTCTGTCATACATCGTGAGGAGAATTCCAAAAATCGATAAATTTCTGTTTATCCCTTTTTGAATCAATCGTATAGTTTTCAATAACTGAACAATTCCTTCTAATGCATAATACTCACACTGAATAGGAATCAGCAGATTATTACAGGCAACTAATGCATTGATGGTAAGAATATTAAGAGCTGGAGGGCAGTCAACAATTACATAATCAAACTTATTATCAATTTTATCCAATACTTTCCCCAACCTTCTCTCTTTGTCATGAAAAGAAAGCAACTCAACTTCTGCACCTATAAGGTCTATATTAGAAGGAATAATTTTCAAATTGGAAATTTCAGTTGGAATTATTGCTGAATAAATATCATCTTCACCCAATAAAAGACCATATATTTGTTTATCTATTCTATTCTTATCAATACCTACACCGCTTGTGCAATTTGCTTGAGGGTCTAAATCAACTAAAAGAATTTTTTTATCAAAAGTTCCCAAGGCAGCAGATAAATTTACTGCTGTCGTGGTTTTACCCACACCACCTTTTTGATTGGCAATTGCAATTAGTTTAGCCATTTTTTTATTTTTATATTTTTCACCCTTTATTTCCTTTCTATTCCAAATTCAGGATGCTTTAAAGCCATACAATTTTACTTCATAAGCACTATCTTCTTGATGAATGTCTTGCCTTTTGCTGTCAATTTGTAGTAAATAGATTCTGTCATTGTATTTTCTTCCATTCTGCCCATCATAGCAAAGAAGCCGACAATGTCGGTAAACATAATGGCGGCAAGTTTGCGTTTAGTTTGCATTTACAATGTCTTATTCATCTTGGGTTGGTTTCATTATTTACGTAAATTTATTTTTTCACTATTTTCTTTTTCCGGTTTTGGTATTTGGAAACCAATCGGATTTCTCTTTTTCAGCGGTTCCACTAAAAGACGATTAACGGATTTAATAATTTGAGTTAATGCGGCTCCGTGTTTCCCAACTTCATTTTCAAGAATTTTTATCCGTTGCGCCAAATCTTTATTCGTTGCAAGGTATTCTCTGATTTTGACAAACGCACGCATAATAAGAATATTTACCTTGATCGCCCGCGGACTACTCAACACAGATGAGAGCATAGCAACGCCCTGTTCCGTGAAAGCATAGGGAGGTGTTCTGCGTCCACCCCATCTTGCTATCGCAAAATACGATTTCAAGTTTTTGAATTCACCCTCAGATAATTGGAACATAAAATCTTTCGGAAATCTGTCAATGTTTCTTTTAACGGCTTCATTCAAACGTCCCGTTGTAACATTATACAATTGCGCGAGATCGGAATCAATCATCACTTTCTGATTTCGAATAAGTAGAATTTTATCAGTGATAGATTCGACATGAATTGGATATTTTTCGTTCACTTTTTCTCACAATATTTTTTACTCTGCATTACCTTCTGCTTGGGCGGCTTATTCTTAATTTTGTGTTATCAATTATTTTAGCCATTTTTTCCTATCACAATAAAATTTCTTGTGCCAAGCGCTGAATCTCTTTTTTGAAATTTTCGTACATTCTTAAAAAACATTGCACATTCTATTTTCTCAAGTTCCGTTTCGCAAGATTTTCCTTTATACAGTATCACTGCGCCTTTTTGCTTTAATAGTTGAGCACACTTTTCATAATAAATTTTATCCATTCTTACCGCTCTTACAAGAATAATATCAAAAAAATTTATGAATTGATTTCCTAAATCCTCAAAACGAATATTTAGCACCTCTGAGTTTTGTAACTCAAGTTTTTCCAATAAATAACGCAAAAATAGGGCTTTTTTTCTAACAGATTCAATAAGGCATATTTTCATAGTTGGATATAATATCTTAATTGGAATACCTGGAAATCCTGCACCACTTCCAAAATCCAATACGGTTTTGTTTGAAAAATCGATTTCCTCACAGATTAATATTGAATCTAAAAAATGAGCAGACCAAATTCTGTCTAAAGAATTTTTAGAAATTAAATTTATTTTTTTGTTCCTCTCCGTGAGAGTGGATTGGTATATCTTAAATTTTTCAACTAAATCCGATGAAAAGTTATGGTTGAGTAGAAAATTAGTAAATTCAATAATATTATTATCCATGAATAGATTTTAATTTTATTAGTAAAGCTGATATGTCCGCATAGGTTACACCAGGAATTCGTGCTGCTTGTCCAATAGAGATTGGCTTTACTTTTGATAGCTTCTCTCTTGCTTCATAAGAAATTGTATGAAAATTCATATAATCAAAATTTCGGGGAATATTTTTATGTTCAAGATAATTAAACTTCTCAATTTCTTGTAACTGCCTTTTTATATACCCTTCATATTTTACCTCAAGCATAACTTTTTCCATAATGAGTTCTGTTACATCATCTTCACTTTTATATCCAAACTGAGTAAGACCATCAAAATTAACTTCTGGACGACGCAAAATATCAATCATTTTATAAGATTTTTTAGATTTAATATTTGCATTTATAGATTTTAATTTCTTTAATTCTCTATTTTTGATTTCTATTGCTCTTTGAAATTTGTCATAGCGCTCATTGCACATTAGTCCTAATTTGTATCCCAAAGGCATCAATCTCTCATCTGCATTATCCTGACGAAGATGCAGACGATATTCAGCTCTTGCCGTAAACATTCTATATGGTTCATCAACACCTTTTGTAACCAGGTCATCAATTAACACACCAATGTAAGATTGGTCACGGGTAAATATTATTGGGGGTTCTCTTTTAAGTTTATTAACTGCATTAATGCCTGCCACAATACCTTGTGCAGCAGCTTCTTCATAACCTGAAGTTCCATTAATCTGACCAGCAAGAAAAAGTCCGTTTATATTCTTCATTTCCAGATTTGCATTTATTTGTTCAGTAGGAACACAATCATATTCAATTGCATAACCGAATCTCATCACTTTTGCTTTTTCCAGGCCTTTTATTGAATGAACTATTTTTAGCTGAATATCAGGAGGGAAACTGGTTGGGATGCCATTTGCATACATTTCAAAAGTATCAATTCCCTCAGGTTCAATAAATACTTGATGTTTGTTCTTTTCTGGAAATTTTCTAATTTTATCCTCAATAGAAGGGCAATATCTAGCTCCAATGCCGGTAATATTGCCACTAAAGAGAGATGATTTCTCAATATTATCAGCAATAATTTTGTGCGTTCTGGGATTTGTTGATGTAAGGAAACAACTTACATAGTTCCTAGGTTGAATGTCTGTATAATAAGAAAATTTAACTGGAGGTTCATCTGGAAATTGTTCCTGAAGTTTTGAAAAATTTAGTGTTCTTGAATCGAGTCTTGGAGGTGTTCCTGTTTTGAATCTGGATAATTTTATTCCGTTCTTTATAAGGGATAATGTTAAATTTTCAGCAGCAAATTCTCCAGCTCTGCCTGCGGAGAAGTTTTTTAGTCCTATATGGATTCTCCCGCTCAAAAAAGTTCCTGGTGTTAGTATCACGGTTTCCCCAAAATATTCCTGTCCATATTGTGTCTTCACACCCTTAATCACATTATTTTCAACAATAATTTCTTCAATGAGAGCTTCCTTTATTTCAAGATTATTCTGATGCTCAAGTATAGAACGCATAGCTAAATGATAA
>JACNFI010000162.1 GCA_014384665.1 Candidatus Cloacimonadota bacterium | reverse complement strand
ATAGTCTCCGCATAAAACATATAAACTAAGGACGCACATCGATTTTGGTGTGCGTTTTTTTTGACCTCTCCCTAACCCTCTCCTTCGAAGGAGAGGGAATTAAAGGGTGAGGATTTATGATTATAAATTCTAGTGCAAACTTCTTGACAGATATTAAGCAATAAAACAGAAAGAAAATTACCGGATTTTACCTATACACCCGCAGAAAAGCAGGAAATCCTGAATGTTATGAATTCTGATATTTATATGAATCAAACTCAATATGAGATATATGCTTCCCAACTTGATGCAGGAGAGTATCGTTGTTCTGTACGCCAGCTGGCGGATCGAGGAAGCAGTATGAAATCAAAACCGGTAGCATTTCTTTTGAGTGATCTTGGTGTTACAAAATCTCATTCCCGGCCTTATATCAGTAATGATAATCCGTTTTCGGAATCACATTTTAAGACAATGAAATATCGCCCTGATTTCCCTGAGAGATTCAATTCAATGGCAGGAGCAAGGGAATTCTGCCGCTTATTCTTTAATTGGTATAATAAAGAAACATTACCATTCCGGAATTGGCTTTCTAACACCGAAATCTGTTCACTATGGCTTTGCTGAGGATATTCTGGAAAATAGAAAGAAGGTCTTGTTAAATGCATTTGAGAAGAATCCCAAACGATTTAGATTTATGAAACCAAAATTGAAAAATCTACCGAAATCAGTGTTGGATCAATAAACCCGATAATATCGAAAATAAGAAAAAAATTGATGCTTAAATTAAACTACAAAAGTGTCCAAATTTACTTGACACATTCCGGGGTATGGGTCCATGAAATGCCAGACAGTGTAGCCAACAGAAGATTTTGCAAAACCAGCGAAGATGTTAGAAATTACCTTGTTATGCAGGGCTTTTCTTCACAAAGAGAATATGTTGCCTACAATCGTGTGACCGATTTTTATACTCCACCTCCCACTTATGAAATTTTTCCTGAACATTGGAGTGATACAAATCAACATTGGCATTTTATTTTTGAAAATGATAATCCACCCAACGGTGGAGTTGAGATTCCCGCTTCTATGCAAAAGCCAACTTTTCCCTGGGATGGCAATACAGGGGACATAGTAAGTGCTTTCAACAATGATGGAGTCCATTTTGCAATGGTGAGAGCTCATGGAGGAAGAGATGGCTGGTATGATCCGAATTTTCATAGTATAGATGTTGATGGATTAACAAATGAAGAAGATCGACCTTTTATTTGGTCTATAAACTGTCAAACTGGTTGGTTTGATAATGAGACGGATGATGGAAATTATGGGACTGCATTAGGTCATGAATGTTTTGCAGAGCATTGGATAAGGCATGACACGGGAGGAAGTTGCGGAATTTTTGCCGCAACTCGAAATTCGCGTTCAGGAACAAACGACAGACTCATCTGGGGAATGATGGACGCTATTTGGCCCGGTTTTCTTACCTGGGCAAATGATCCCTACGGTGGAGCAGATGAAATTTATAAAATGGGTGATGTAATAAATTACGGAAAAGAGTATATGGTGACAAAATACCCATTAGGGAATGATAATTTCAGCGAAGAAACAATTGAACTCTTTCACTGGTTTGGTGATCCAACCACCGAAATGTGGACTTCCGAACCGAATGAATTAGTATCTGCAGAGGTTACAAGCAGTATTGATATTGGAACAACAACTATTACCGTTGAAGTTACACCAGCGGTTGATAATATGTTAGTTGCAATTTGTTCTGAAAATGCTGATAGCTTATTTGGAACCGCAGAAACAAATGCTGCCGGAGTAGCAACTGTTGTATTAAATCACTCTATTAACCAAAGGGATGATATTTATGTAACAATTACAAAACATAACTATAAACCCTATGAATTCGTTACAGGTTGGGTAACCTGGGAAGGAATAACAACTTCACAATGGAATGCCGGATATAACTGGAGTGGAGGTTTCGTTCCAGACGAAAATATCGGTGTAGTAGTTCCATCTGGAACTCCTTATGATTTGACTATCTGGTGGGATGACGCTGTTTGCAGAGACTTAAAAATAGAAAATGATGCTACCATGTATTTTGTAGCAGATGGTAATCTCGATACTTATGGACCTATTATCAATCACGGGCATATCTCTGTGGAATATGATGAAGATATTCATATTAGATGCCAGGGAAATTTTTTTAACTATGGAACATTTGCCGCAGGTCATAGTACTGTTGAACTTATCGGCTCAGGTACACAAGAATTTATCACCAACTTCCAAGATTTTTATCTTCTTCTTATTGGAGAGAATAGTGAAACGGAAATTCTATTTGACGACCTATCAGTATCGAACCAGCTTATAGTTTATGGAGAACTTAGTATTGGACAGGTGCCTTTATCAATTGATACCTACAATTTATCAGTAGCTGATGGAGGAAATGTTATTATTAATGATGGTTCTTTAACAGTGGATATGACTACAGCTATTGCAGGACCTACTGGCAAAATAGATCTTACTCATAATAATTCATATCTCTCGTTAAATGGCTTGATAAATGCGGGAGTGATTGATTGTGGTGCAAATTATTCACCAGAAATTCATATTTGTGGAGCATGGATTCATACAGGTACATTTAATCCAGGACACAGTTCATTCTACTTTGAAGGTGAATATAATCAAATAATTCCTGGTATTGATTTCTATGATCTGTATATTGATAAATCTGCAAGTAGAAATATTAATAAAACGACTTCTGTGAAAATTAGCGATCTGGTAACGCAACATGATATGGAAAAAAATATCTTTACTCAAACAGAACTCGAAATGATAAACAAAGGTACAAGAGATTCTCTTCAGGCAAGCTTGTGGGACGATATTTCAGTTCACAACCTAACTATTGAAAATGGGGCTTTAAATTCAAACGACCACACAATTGAAATAAGTGGAAGTTGGACAAACAATGTGGGTGATGCTGGTTTTATAGAAGGAACCGGAACAGTTGTATTCAATGGTTCATCTAATCAATATTGCTATGGTGAAACTTTTAACATTTTAGAATTAGATAAACCTTCCGGGTTATTTCAAATTCCCGCTGGTTCAGTTACAGTCTGTATAAGCTATGATTGGACAAGCGGTTCACTGGATGTATTATCAGGAGGAATCTTCACTGCGTTAGACCTTGCTGATAATGGAATCTATGGCAGTTTTTCTGTTAATCCGGGAGGAACAATAAATCTGCATCAGGGTACTACTGGAACAGAATATATAGATTTGAATGGTACAATATGGATATCTGGTGGAACTATGCATGTCTATGGTGGTTCTATGACAAGTTATTGGCCCTACAACGAAGATGCTTCTATCACAATGAGTGGTGGAATATTGGACTTTCATGATAAAGGTATTAGAATCAATGATTCTGGTGCTTATACATTAACAGAAGATATCACAGGTGGTACGATACGAACTTCTCGCAGTTTTACAGGATATCGTCCTGATTTTAATCCTACCGGTGGAACAATAGAATTGTATGGAACAACTGATGCAGATATGAGTATGGGAACCGGAAGTAACTTCTATAATGTTACAATTAACAAGTCAGCAGAGAAAAGTGAGATATTAAATGCTAAGAAAAATATCAAAATTGACAGAGAGAAGACATTAGAAACCAAGAGCAAAAATTATGTAATTGTTGAAGAAAGAGATGGCACTAAAGTAAGGTATGCAAAATCAAACACTGTTACTGCAACCAGAGAACTGGATATTAACGGTGATTTTGTAATTAACGCAGGTGTATTTGACCCGGCTGATTCTACTATGTATGTTGCTGGAAATTGGACGAATAATGTAGGAGATGCTGGTTTTATAGAAGGAACTGGACTTGTAGTTTTTGATGGTGCAAATGCTGCTGATATTCTCACTAATGAAACATTCTATAATGTGAATTTGGACAAAACTTATGCTGCTTATGATGGACTTGAAACTGGTACCCAGGGTTCAGGTGTAGATGTAACAATTCTGAATGATTTACGCATAATTGATGGAACAATGGAGCTGAATAATCCAACGAACTTAGCAATAGGTAATATTTTACGGATTTATGATGGAGCTTCTTTAAATGCTAATGATTCTGGAACAATAAACATTTCTGTTGTTGAGGACTGGTTTGATTATAATGCCAACGGAGGATTTGATGCTGGTTCATATTCTGTAGTTACATTCAATGGAACTAATCCAGGCGCTCTACAGCAAGTTGAAGAAAGTGAATATTACAACAATATAGTAATTAATTCTGGAGCTGCCTGGGTTCGTCCTTCTAATGGTATACCTATATGTTGTAAGAATATGGATATTGTAGCTGGGAAATTAAAAATCGCTTCTTACAAAGTAGTTGTGGATGAAGATTTGAATATTTCAGACCGATTGGAGA
>JACNFI010000161.1 GCA_014384665.1 Candidatus Cloacimonadota bacterium | reverse complement strand
ACAAAGAATTTGCAATGAAGTAAGGAAAGAAAAGCGTGAACGAAAATCTTAAGATTAAAGTAACTTCTGATTCTACTCAAGCCCGCAGAGATATGGGTGGATTCGATTCCAAGATGAAATCCACAATAAAAAGTGTGGCAACGCTTGCAGCTGGCATGATTGCTTTGAAGAAATCATTTGATTATTTAAGATCAAGCGTAAATTTAGCCGGTCAATTTCAGCAATGGAGAATAGCATTTGAAACAATGCTTGGATCTGTTGAAAAGGCAGAATCCGCTTTAAGAAGCATTACAAAATTCGCAGCCGAAACTCCATTTGAATTAACTGGATTAGTAAAGAGTTCCAAACAATTATTAGCTTATGGAATTGAGGTTGAAAATTTGATTCCAACACTGGATGCTCTTGGAAATATTGCTGCTGGTGTTGGGAAGGATAAACTTCCGTCAATAATTCTTGCTTTTGGCAAGATACGAACAAAGGGAAGGGCATCTCTTGAAGAACTGAATATTCTACTTGAAGCGGGTGTGCCGATCCTTGACCAATTAGCGAAAAATTTTGATGTTACTAAGCAGACATTATTTGACATGGTAACCAAAGGAAAAGTTGCATTTGATGATGTAAATAGGGCGTTAAGAGATATGTCATCAGAAAGTGGCAAATTTGCCAATTTAATGCAAAAGCAAAGCAAATCATATCTTGGGGTTGTTTCTAATTTTGGTGACGCCGTTGACCAGCTTTCAATTAAAATAGGAAGCGGTCTTTTGCCAACATTGACAAAAATGATAAAATCTGTTTTGCCGATGATAGAAGAGTGGACTATTCAAATACAACTCCACGAGACACAGGTTAATTATACAAGTGATGCATATAAGAATCTCGGCATAACCGCAAAGACTGCAATGCTTGAAGCACGAAAAGAAACACTGCTAACCGCTCTTGAAATAGAAAAGCATCCAGACATAATTCAAACAATGTGGAGAAATACTCAAAATGCAATTAATTCTGTGATAAAAGCAGTTGAAAAATCTCCAATAGCATATTTACTTTTATTAAAAGCAGTTGAGAAAGTTGGTTGGGCTGCAAAAGATTTTGAAATAGCACAAGAAAAAGCAGTTGATCCAAAGAAAGTAAAAGAATATAGTGATGAAATAGCAAATATAGATCAACAACTAAAAGCACTAAAGGGTTCTGTTGAAGATATTCCCGATATTAATGTAAATGTTAATACAGAACAATTTGAAAAATTGAGAGATATAACATCTTGGGAAAAGGTATTATACTTACCAGTATCTCTAAAATTCGCAGAACCAACAGAAGAAGAAAGAGAATCTTTACAAGAACATGTTGACAAACTTTATACCGCACTTCCATCAATGGAAATTACGATTGATCCAGAATATCTTGAAGAGGAAATTAAACAACTATCTCCATTACTTGAAAATTTGAAAGGTGCAATTTCGGGCACACTCTATGATATGTTTTCAGGTGAATTTGATAATATTGGCGAAATGTGGGTAAGTTTTCTTAAAAGAATGGCTGCTCAATATTTAGCAACGATGCTTGTGAATCAATTGGTTGGAGACAGTTTAAAAACCGCAGAAGTGGCAAAATCGGTGGCAACTGGTACTGCAATTGCTTCTGCTTATGCTACAGCTGCTGCATTAGCAGCAACCGCATCATTTGGAGCTGCTGCTGCTGCTGGTTCGGCGGGAATACTTGCAACGGTTGCATTATCTAAAGGGCTTGCACTGGCAGCACATGGTGGAGCGGATTTTATCGTTCCGAGTGGTTATCCAAATGACAGTTTTCCAATGAGAGTAGAGAGTGGAGAGCATGTAAGCGTTACACCTTCGGGACAGAGATCAAGAACGGATGAACTTTTACAAATTCTTATTGAAACGCTTGAGAAGAAGCCAGTGGCAAATACACTCATATTTGATGATGTTGATATGAGCAGATATGTTGATCGTGGTAAATTGAGAAGGGAATATTCATGATTCAAATTGAATTTGTGCATTATACAGAAACAAAAACAGGCACTTCATATCATACTGTGTCGGGGTTGAAATCTATCAAAGTTGATCCGCAAAGCATAAAGGGAATAGATTATCATTCTATCGAATCCCGAAAAGCACGGTTTACCTTTTATGATAACAGCTCTTTTTTCAGTACGTATTTTTTGACGAACTGGACTTATATCGCTGACACGAAATACAACATTTTTGCAATTAGATTATCGAATAATGGGGTTACTGACTATATTGGTTACGTCAAACCAGACAATGTAATTTATGACGTCAAAACTGGTATGGTGAATATTTCTGCAACTGATATTTTGGGAGTATTGCTCGATCTTGCAGATACTGATAATGATTATGATGAGGGAACTCATAACGTAAACACGCTTTTACAAACAGAGATAACAGAAATTTTATCTTTATTTGATATTGAATATTCAGATACTTCGGATAATATAACCTATGAATTATCTAATTTAGAAATTACATATAGTAATATTGAGAATTTCCTCATCAATAACACAACAAGCGGTCTTGTTGGTAGTCCACTATATGACTGTTATGCTTATATACGGAATGTTGTTTACGACTCAGAAAACAATGAATTTATAGTAAAAATTTGTGATTACAACCAGATATTTATTGAGCAATATGAATATAATACAACAAGAAAAAATGTATATTTCAAAATTGGATTAGATTTATTTATTAGAGAATTTAGATTTGTAGAGATAAATCCAGTACACGCAAATCCGAATATTTACTGGGATTATTATATTAATTCAGAATATGGTGTTGCTACAAGCAACCAAACAGCTACTGATAATTCCGGTAATATCTTTAATTTTGGCAATGGGGTTAATGATACAATTTTATATTTTTCTGGTGAAATGAAACTTGATACAATTAACATAGACATTGAAGGCGATTCTACAGTTATAACCAAACAACGCAAAGAAATGATAAAAATATTACTATTGATTTTAAATGCTGGAATAAATGTTGATAAAGATGGTGATATTACAATAAAAGATAAAGATTTGATCGGAACGGGGATAAATATTGATTCATATACTTTGGAAAATAAGAAAGGATTTATATTACATTCTGAAAAAGATTTTAATAGCATTTTTAATTTCATTTCTGGTAGTGAAAATTTATCTTCTGCATTAACAAATTATTATAACAATCTCTTTAAGACGTTCAAATATGAATATAATCTATCAGTCAATTCTGACGCAAATTTATCTTTAGGTGATACAATTACAAGTGATGGCAAGGATATGAGAATTGTTGAGATAGATGAACCTTATAATGAGGATATATATTACATCAAAGCGTGGGGTGAATAATGAAAATACCTGGTGGATATGGTTGGGTGAGAATATATGTTTTTGGTAACGAAATCTCTGCTGATTTAGATTTCTATAATATTTCGGAAAATCCAGTAAAACCACGTGAAATTGTAACTGCTTATACTGATATTAATTATAATCTTCAAAAACATATTCAAGGACATCATCTTGATTTTAATATGATGCTTACTGACAAGAATTTATCTTCTGGAACGCAGAATGAAATGACTAATTTTTTGCAATTATATCATGATACTAATAATACATATTCAGATCGTAGAATATATATATATCCTGTTTTTGATGATACAGCGACAGGGTGGAGTACTGTCCAATCGTATGTCGGGAAATGGGTAATATTGACAGAAGAACCATACATAACAGATATTTGCACTTATAAGTTTGCAGGTCAGGTTTTAGTTCTTAAAGGGCAAACGAGAGAGATGATAAGTGAAGAAGACAACAAGGTGCGAGTATATCGAGAGAGCACAACTGGAGCATGGGGACTATCTAATGCTCCTTGTATTGGATATATTTCACCAGCAATAGGAATGACAGGATAAAAGAGGTATAAAATGGCAGACATTGAAATAAGAATTTATATTGAACAGTCGGACAACACAGCATTCAGCGAAGCTAATGAAGCTGGTGCTGCGGTTCGATTAAGAAGCTCTGTTGAGGCAGGGACGGATTCAGGGGAATATACTGGAAATGTAGCAGGGAGTGGAGCTTTTACAGATAGGGGAAACGGGAAATGGAGCATTAATGTTGACAGTGAAGATTCTGGATATTTCCGCATTGAAAGTTATACAACCGCAACTGGTACATGGGCTGCCGTTAGTGGATATGCTCCACTTCTGATACAACTCGAACCAAATCTTGCATTGGATGGCGGTACAATGTCAGGCAATATTGCAATGGGTGAAAATGAAATTTCAGGGATAAGAAATCTTGTTTTTAACGCACCTGAAACCGGGCAAATAAACGGTACTGTTGCTAATAATCTTGTGGACAAATCTGCTGCTGAAACAATAGCGGGAGCATGGGATTTTG
>JACNFI010000160.1:4415-23383 GCA_014384665.1 Candidatus Cloacimonadota bacterium | reverse complement strand
ATTTCTAAAATCAGTATTATCTTCAAGGATTAATATTCTATATTTCATTATTTAGACACAGGGGCACGAGGCATCCCGATTTCATCAAACATACAATCTATATTTGCCTTTATTTATCCTTTTTTAATAATAAAAAAAGGACGCTACTTTCATTAGGTCCTCTTCAAAGGTATCGCCATACCTATCCAGTAAGACATAAGAAAGAGCGTCCATATAGGACGCATTAGTCCTATTCTGTTCTACTGGATTAAAAAATTAGCGATTTTTTGAAGAGAACAGATAAAAAAAATGTAATAAATTTTTTACTTTTGTATTAATTTAATTAGCTAACTCATTGTTTGCTCCATTTAGATCTTTAGATAAAAAATCATTTGAAACTGATAACAGCTTTCAAATTTTTTATAAATCCTTTTTAATAAATTAAAAAGAAAAAACTTAAATTTTTTTGTCAAATTTTTTATCATTTTTTTCTAAAATTGACTATCCTTTTACAATTAATTTTTTATAAGGACACAAAAAAGATTGGAAATTTACATGGATTGATAAGGGTATTTTAAAATTGATTGAATAGTAGAACGACCTTCCAAGGTCGTTAATTGCACAGGCTTGGAAGCCTATGCTACCTAAAAGCCTGTGCTACATTTATAGTAAACAATAAAATTTATTTTTAGATTATTAATTTTTATTATTACATTTATTATTATCTTTATTTGCCAAATTTCTACTGAAGAAATTCACCTTCTTTGTGTCTCACTTACCAAAAATGATTCAGTCAAATCCCGTAAAAACTATTAAATAAAAAGTTTGACACCATTTCTCATCACTAATATTTTTAGTAATAAATAATGAGAATTTTCAAGGAGATTTAATGAAGAAATACACAATGGAAAATATACGAAATTTTGCATTAGTTGGTGCTAATGGAGCAGGAAAAACATCCATTGCAGAAGCAATGTTATTTAATGCAGGAGTAACTAATAGACTTGGAAAAGTTATAGAAGGTAATACTGTGATGGATTTTGATAAGGATGAAATTGATAAAAAGATGTCAATTAACCTTTCAGTAGCAAGTCTTGAATGGAATAAAGTTAAGTATAATATCATTGATGCACCGGGTTATAGCGATTTTAGAGGTGATTTAATCTCTTCATTGCGAGCTGTAGAAACTGCATTGATTACTATTGATGCTGTAAATGGGCTTGAGGTTATGACTGAACAAGCTATTAAATATGCTGACGCAATCAAGTGTTCTAAAGCTATTATAATTAATAAGATTGATAGAGAGAATGCAAAATTCAATGAAATAATTGAAAAACTAAACAATATTTGTGAGCAAGTTATTGTCCCTGTTTTGATACCAACTGGTTTAAGCAATAAGTTTAATGGAGTGATAAATACTATTATTCACAAAGCTTATAAACAAGGAAAAGAGATTGATATTCCAGAGGACTTGAAGGGGGAAGTTGAAAGTTGGCATGAAAAAGTTGTAGAAGCAGCAGCAGAATCCGATGATAATTTAATGGAAAAATATTTTGAAGAAGGCACCTTATCTGAAGATGAAATAAATTCAGGATTGAAAAAGTCAATTATTCAATGTGGGGCTGTTCCAGTATTTTGCTGTTCAGCAACTCAAAATATTGGTATAAAAGAAATAATGAATCTTATTAATAATTTCTTTCCGTCACCAAAGGATATTGATGAGATTTCAATCTCAAAAAATGGGAATGAGGAAGCAATTAATCTTGGAACTTACAGCAAGAAATTGGGATATGTTGTTAAGTCATTATCTGAGCCAAACTTAGGAGAGATAGCTATTATAAGAATGTATGCAAATTCGCTTTCTACTGGTGATGAAATTGAGATTGCTGAAAAGCGAGCAAAAGATAAGATTGGGCAAATATATTTTATTTGTGGTAAGAAAAGGGAAGATACTGATGAGATTCCTGCAGGTGATATTGGAGGTTTAGTAAAATTGAAGAATGCAAAAACTTCTTTATCAATTAATGAAAAAGGTGAGAACATAATTGTAAAACCATTTTCTATTCCAGAATCTGTTTATTGGAAAACAATAAAAGCATTAAGTCAAGCAGATGAAGATAAAATTGGTTCTGCATTGTCAAAGTTAAGTGATGAAGATCCTACAATAAGTTTTGGGATGAATACAGAAACAAATGAAAATATTCTTTCAGGACAAGGAGAGATTCAGATAGGTATTGTGCAAAAGCGACTAAAAGATAGATATAATATTAATGCTGAATTAACAGAGCCCAAAATTCCATATAAAGAAACTATTACAGGAAAATCTGATGTAAAATATCGTCATAAAAAACAATCAGGTGGACATGGCCAATATGGAGAGGTCTATATAAAAATATCACCAAGGGAAATCGGAACAGGATTTGAGTTTGTTAACTCCATAGTTGGTGGAGCAATTCCCAGCAAGTTTATCCCGGCTGTTGAAAAAGGACTTGTTGAGACTATGAAGGAAGGTATATTGGCTCATTATCCTGTTGTTGATATCTGTGTAGAACTTTACGATGGTACATTTCACGATGTGGATTCTTCTGAACTCTCTTTCAAACTTGCTGCTAATCATGCTCTAAAGGATGGTTTTATGAAATCAAGTCCAATTCTCCTTGAACCAATTCATAAGATACAAATTATTGTGCCAACTGAAAATATGGGTGATGTAATGGGTGATATTATCAGTAAGCGAGGTAAGATTCTTGGAATGTCACAAAAAGATAATAAGCAGGTTATTAATGCTGAAATGCCACTTTCTGAATTGTATGGATATTATACTTCTTTGAAATCCCTCACTCAAGGTAGGGGATATTTCACACAACAATTTGCATATTATCAGAAACTTCCAAATGAATTAGCTCAAAAAGTCATTAATGAAAGTAAAAAAGAGAGATAAAGATACTTATCTTATAAGGATTAAAAATGCAAACCACAGCACTTCAAAAAATTGAATTAATGAAAAAAATATCAATAATACCACAAGAGAGATTTAGAGAAGTTAAAAGTTTTATTGATTTTGTTTTAGGACAATCTCAAGTTTCTATCCCCAAACCTATAAATTTGCGAGGGATCTGGAAAAATAAAGGATTTGAAATGATTATTGATTTGGAAGCAGAACTAAAAGAAGTTAGAAAAGAAATGAATGTTTCAATCTTAAGCAAGAAATACTAAAAAATATGGAATATTTATTAGATACTATAACAATTATTCGTCATTTTACAGATATTGGAAAAATTGGTTCACAGGCAAAGGAAATTCTTGATTCAAAAGAGAATAATAGTTTTGTTATATCTGTAATCAGTCTAATGGAAATTTTATATCTTTCTGAAAAAAAGCGTATTATAATAAGTTTAAAAGAGACATTAAAAAAGATTGATTCTTCTTCAATGTATACTGTTGTTGACTTAACATCTGACATTCTAAAGATTGCTGAAACTGTTGATTTTTATGAGATGCACGATAGATTAATTCTTTCTACAGCAAAATGGCTAAAAATTCCAGTTATTTCAGGTGATAGTAAATTTAAAGAAGTAAATGATATTGAAGTGATTTGGAATTAATGTTTGTATTCTTTTCTGTAAATATGTTTTGATGAAAATTTTTTATATGGATACTATCATTATGATATTGTAATTTACCTGACAAAGTATATCCTATCACTTTTACTTAGCATTACTGATCTTTTCAATTTAAAATTTACTCTCTCAAAGGAGATAATAGCAAATAATGAAAACCTGAAAAATCAAATAACGCAGCAATATTTACCTCGTTACAAATCTATCTTTAGGCATGGTATATACAAATAGTTAAATTTCTTTGGTGTCTCTGCAGAATATAATATAAGGAGGAAATATGTCAGGTCATAATAAATGGGCTTCTATTAAGCACAAAAAAGCAAAAGAGGATGCTAAACGAGGGAAAGTTTTTACTAAAGTGATAAGGGAAATCATCGTTTCTGCTCGAGATGGTGGGGGTGACCCTGAATCAAATGCAAGTTTGAAAAATGCAATTGTGAGAGCGAACGCTGTTAATATGCCAAAGGATAATATTGAAAGGGCAATTAAAAAAGGAACAGGAGAATTAGAAGGAGTCAGATATGAAACTGTGTTTTACGAAGGATATGGTCCAGGTGGAATTGCTCTGTATATTCAAACATTAACTGATAATAAAACCCGATCGGTCGCTGCTATTCGGCATGCATTTTCTGTTCATAATGGAAGTCTTGCTGAAAAAGGTTCTGTAGCCTGGAATTTCAAAAAGACAGGTTCAATTATGATTCCGAAGAATGATTATGATGAAGACGAAATAATGATGAAAGCTTTAGATTGTGGTGCAGAAGATTTTGTTGCTCAAGATGAGTTATTTATTATTTATACTGAAGCAAAAGAACTTAATAAAGTTGTTACTTCCCTTGAAAAGGAAAATATCAAAATTGAGAGCGCTGAACTTGACTATATCCCTCAAAATACTGTTGAAGCAAATGATAATGCTTCTCAAATAGTTAAATTAGTTGAAGCTTTGGAAGATTTAGATGATGTCCAAAATGTTTATGCCAATTTTCAAATTGATGATGAAATACTGGAAAAATTAACAGGTGAATAAATTTACAATATTAGGAATCGATCCCGGAACCACTGCAACTGGTTATGCATTCCTATCTACAGATACTTCAGAAAAAAATGTTTTAATTCCAATTGAATATGGGGTTATTAAAGTAAATCCCAGATTAGCCTTACAACAAAGGGTCTCCGAAATATATAATAGAATTAAAGATCTAATTCAGAAATTCAAACCAGATGAAGCAAGCATAGAGACAATATTCCATGCAAAAAACATAAAATCAATCCTTTCTATGGGAGATGCCAGGGGAGTTATAATGCTGGCATTAGCACAAGAAAATATCCCTGTTTTTGAATACTCTCCCCGTGAAATAAAAAAAGCAGTAGTCGGAAATGGCAATGCTTCAAAAAAACAAGTTCAGTATATGGTAAAAGCAATACTGAATCTTAAAGAGGTTCCTTCTTCGTATGATGTAACTGACGCTTTAGCAATCGCTATTTGTCATTTTAATAAGAGAGAAAAAGATTTATAATCTTACTCATGTTTCACAGAAGATATTATAAAAAGTTAAATATGATTTATTCAATAATTTCAATCTTGTGAAACTTGAATAACTAATTACAAATATCTAATTTCTAATGAAATTTCAAATTACAAATGTCAAATAAAAAGGAATTCGATTTAGAGGAGAGAACTGCAAAATTTGGTGAGGATATTATCAAATTTGCTAAAAAAATCCCCCAGAATCCGATAACTCTACCTCTAATTACTCAATTAGTTAAAGCGGGTACAAGTGTTGGTGCCAATTACTCGCCCCGTTAGATAGGTATGCTTTATTTAAATGTGGAAAAGGTTTAATGATAGAAACTATTATGTAGGTAGTATATATGTAAGAAATTATCTAACGGGGTAAAAAGCAGATTGAGCAGAGTCAAAAAGAGATTTTGAACATAAAATAGGTATTTGTAAAAAGGAGTCTAAAGAAGCAAAACATTGGTCTCGTCTTGGCGAAGCAAGCCGTAGCCAGATGAGAATGATTGCAAAAGCAGTTCCACAATTATCAGCCAAAGGCTGATCTGCCTATGGCATGAAAAGATGAAGCAAAAATTTATTGGAAAGAAGCCAATGAACTTAACCCCGTTAGATATTAAGGCTATTAGATATTCTTTCTGATATATATATGAGATTATCTAACGGGGTAAATTTAATTTTCTCATCAATTATAATTAAATCAAAGCAAAAAAAATGACTTTGACATTTAAGTTTTGACATTTTATTTGTTCACCCCGTTAGATAATTTTACTGTTTGATATAGTAAAAAAATCTAAAGTGATGAATATCTAACGGGGTAAATTAGAAATTAGGATTTTGAAATTAATGTAAATCTTACTCATGTTTCGCAGAAGATATTATAAAAAGTTAAATATGATTTATTCATTGATTTTCACTCCTGCGAAACTTGAATAATGTTATTTATTTGCTACAGATTGAAAAAAATTTTTAAAAATTTAAAGAAATTAAATAAAAAATCCGTTATCATCCATTATAATCAGTGACTAATTAGTGTGATATAATGTATGACTTTATAAAAGGTAAGATAATTCAAAAAAAGACCACATTGGTCGTTATTGAAAATAATGACCTTGGTTATGTAATAAATATTCCAATAAGCACTTATGATCAACTTGGTAATGTTGGTGATTTATGTAGATTGTTTTTACATCTTTATGTAAGAGAAAATGATATGAAACTTTTTGGCTTTTATACAATAGATGAAAGGGAAGTTTTTGAATCACTAATTAAAGTTTCTAATATTGGTCCTAAAATTGCTATTTCAATCCTATCTGGAATTTCGGTAAAAAGTTTAGTAGAAGCTGTTGCTAATCAAGATGTTGAATTGCTTTCAACTGTACCAGGAATAGGCAAAAAGAGTTCTCTAAGAATTATCATAGAATTAAAGGACAGTTTTGAAAGACTTATAGAAGATAAAATAATCGGAATTGAAGCAACAAGAGAAGAAAGAAAGATTATTATGGATGCTGAAAATGCTCTAATCTCTTTAGGATATAATAGAAGTTCTGTAAAAAAAGAGATACACAAGTTTCTTTCAAAACAAAAGCCAACTTCTTCTGAAGAGATTGTGAAAACTATTATTAGACGATTATATTCATAAATGAATGAGAGTTGACATTTACAACTTTAAATTCTATGCTAATTCATAAGCGAGTAAAGAAAAAAGTCGTATGAAAATTTTTAAATTAATTATATTCTCAATTTTAAGTTTTGTTATTATTTTTCTTCTCGGTTATGTTTTAGCAAGAACTTTTATGATTTTTTATACTCGGCATCGGAATGAAGTTGTTGTGCCGGATTTAGTGAATAAAGATTATAAAAAAGCCCAACATGACCTTTATAAAGAAGGTTTATACATTGATAAAAAAGGTGAAAGAAATAGTAGTGAAATATTAGCGGGTAGTATCCTGGCTCAAGATCCTCCTGCAAATAGTATGGTTAAGAAAGGTTATACTATTGATGTTATTGTCAGTAAAGGTCCAGAGTTGGTAAAAATTCCAAGTCTTGATAATCTTTCTGTGGATGAAGCGAAAATACGATTAATGAATATCGGACTGGAGATAGGAAGTATAAATTATTCATATTCAAATGAGATTATGAGAAGAAAAGTTATATATAGCCAGCCGATTTCTGGGATGAATATCCCAAAAAATTCTAAAGTAAACCTGGTTGTAAGCCTGGGTAAAATCCCTGCTAATATTAGTGGAGAAAAAGGCATATATGATACTTTCCTGGAAGAATTAGAAAACGAGAATGAATAATAAAAAAGTGAGGATAAAATATGTCAGCAAAATATGATGCAACAAAGATTAAGGTCTTAAAAGGCTTAAGTGCAGTTCGGAAACGTCCATCAATGTATATTGGTGGAATCGGCGAAAGAGGTTTGCATCACCTGGTTTTTGAAGTGGTGGATAATAGCATTGATGAGGCAATGTCTGGTTTCTGTTCAAAAATTGATGTGATAATAAATACTGATGGTTCAATTTTAATTAAAGATAATGGACGAGGAATTCCTGTTGGAATGCACATTGAGCAAAAAGTCCCAGCTGTTCAGGTCGTAATGACAATGCTTCATGCTGGTGGGAAATTTGATGATAAGACATACAAAGTTGCGGGCGGTTTGCACGGAGTCGGTGTTTCTGTTGTTAATGCTTTATCAAAATGGCTGGAAGTCAAGGTATATAAAAAGAATAAAATCTATAGGCAATGTTATGAAAAAGGTGAAGTAAAATCAAAATTAGAAGTAATTGGTAAGACAAAAGAAACAGGAACAGATGTTACATTTATTCCTGATGATAAAATTTTTGAAACAACAGAATTCAGCTTTGATTTACTCTCACAGCGGTTGCGGGAATTATCTTTTCTTAATAAGGGTTTGGAAATTAATATTTTGGATAAGAGGACAAACAAAAAGCATAATTTTAAATATGAAGGTGGTATTACATCTTTTGTTAAGTATCTTAATGAAAGCAAAATAGCAATCTTCAAAACTCCAATATATATTGCCGGTGAAAGAGATGATATTCAGGTAGAAGCTGCAATTCAGTATACTGAATCATATCATAAAAATATATTTTCATACGCAAATAATATTAATACGATTGAAGGTGGAAGCCATCTTACTGGATTTAAACTCGCACTTACCAGAGCACTAAATAAGTATATTAAAGATTACCAGATTTTGAAAAAGGAAAAGATAACAGTTAGTGGTGATGATATAAGAGAAGGTGTAACTGCTGTTATAAGCGTGAAATTACCTAATCCTCAATTTGAAGGACAAACAAAAACAAAATTAGTCAATACTGATGTTGAAGGTATTGTCAATTCCCTTGTTGGTGAAAAGTTATCTGATTTTTTTGAAGAGAATCCAACTATTGTCCATAAGATGATTAATAAAGCATTAATTGCCGCTCGTTCCAGAGCCGCCGCCCAGAAAGCAAAAGAGATTACACGAAGGAAAGGGCTCTTAGATAGTGGAACTCTACCTCTAAAATTAGCGGACTGCTCATCAAAGGAACCTGAAATATGTGAATTATTCCTGGTAGAAGGTGACTCTGCTGGCGGTTCAGCAAAACAGGGAAGAGATAGAAGGTTTCAAGCTATCCTGCCTTTGTGGGGTAAGATGTTGAATGTAGAAAAAGCACGAATAGATAAGGTTCTCACTAATGATAAATTAGAACCCATTATTTCCGCAATTGGTGCTGGAATTTATGATGAGTTTGATGTATCAAAAACCCGTTATCATAAAATTATTATTATGGCTGATGCTGATGTAGATGGAGCTCATATCGCAACATTAATTCTGACATTCTTTTTCAGATATATGAAACCTCTTATTGAATATGGATATGTGTTTATTGCAAAACCACCATTGTATAAAATAAAAAAAGGAAAAGCTATTAAATATGCTTTCTCTGATGAAGAAAGGAATAGAGTCATTAATGAATTCGGTAATGAAGGCATTGCAATTCAAAGATATAAAGGTTTGGGTGAAATGAATCCAGACCAATTATGGGAAACCACACTTGACCCTGAAAGACGAACTCTTGTAAAAATTATGATTGAAGATGAAGTAGAAGCAGACCGCACATTTGATATTCTGATGGGTAGTCAGGTTGAAGCAAGAAGACAATTTATCGTAGAAAATGCAAAATATGTGCAAGATTTGGATGTGTAAGAATGTAGCCACGAAGAAATTGAAAGTAGCACAAGTGTCCTCACCTGTGTCGCAATCGTGGACGATTGCGTTACAGCTGATGTTTTTGAGGCATAAATTATTATGAAGTATCACAAGTGTCTTCACTTGTGTCGCAATCGGGGACGATTGCGTTACTGTGGATGTTTTTAGGCAACAATCTTTAGGAGAAAAGAATGATTGAACGAAAAGGAAAAATTGTCAAAACAGATATTGAAGATGAGATGAAGGAGTCCTATCTTAAATACTCTATGAGTGTAATCGTATCTCGAGCACTACCCGACATTAGAGACGGACTAAAACCCTCACAACGACGCATCATCTATTCTATGCATGAACTGAACCTCAAACCTGGTAAGGGTTTCAGAAAATGTGCAAAAATTGCTGGGGATACTTCTGGTAACTACCATCCGCATGGCGAACAGGTTATTTATCCTACTTTAGTTAGATTGGCTCAGGAATGGAATATGCGATATCCGTTAATAAAAGGTCAGGGTAATTTTGGCTCTATTGATGGAGACCCACCTGCAGCAATGCGTTATACTGAAGCACAGTTACAACATGCTTCTGTAAGTATGCTTGAAGAGATAAAAATGGATACTGTAGATTTTATTTCTAATTATGATGAAACCCGAAAAGAACCAGTAATCCTACCATCAAAGTTTCCAAATCTTCTTGCTAATGGAAGTAGTGGTATTGCTGTTGGTATGGCTACTAATATTCCTCCTCATAATATTGGTGAAATCGTGGATGGCTTGGTAGCAATGATTGATAATCCTGAAATCAAATGTGAAGAATTAATGGATTATATAAAAGGTCCCGACTTTCCAACTGGTGGATTTATTTGTGGAAAATTGCCTATTTATGAGTATTTTAATACAGGAAGAGGAAAGTTAACTGTTAGAGGTAAAGCGTATGTGGAAAGTGTAAAAACTGGGAAGAATAATGTTATAATCACAGAATTACCATATCAACTAAGCAAAAAATTACTGATTGAAAATATAATCTCACAAATTAAAAGTAATAATATTACAACTATCTCAAACATTCGTGATGAATCAGATAGAGATGGAATGCGACTTGTGATTGAAGTCAAAAGAAATGAGGACCCTAAAATTTTATTAAATTCTCTTTATAAATATTCTTATTTGCAAATAACTTATGGTGTTATCAATCTTGTTCTGGTTAATCAGATACCGACAGTTCTTACAATAAGGCAAACTCTGAATGAATATCTTAAATCCAGACATATTATTGTAATACGCAGAACTAAATTCAAATTAAAAAAGGCTGAAGAAAGAGCACACTTGTTAGAGGGATTGAAAATCGCATTAGATAATATTGATGAGGTAATTTCAATAATTCGTTCATCCAAGAAGGCTGAAGAAGCTAGACAACGACTTATTGTAAAATTCAATCTTACTGAAATTCAAGCTAAAGCAATATTGGATATGAAATTGGAAAAATTGACTGGATTAGAAAGGAAAAATTTAGAAACTGAATATCTAGAATTGATAAAGAACATTGCTGAATATAGAAGTATTTTAGATAATAAAGATATGCGAATGGAAATTATTAAGAGCGAACTCCAGGAGATTAGAGACAAATTTGCTGACCCAAGAAGAACTCAGATTATTGAAAGCCCGGATGAACTGAATATTGAAGACCTTATTGCTGATGAGGATATGGTTGTTACAATTTCTTATACTGGTTATATAAAAAGGTTACCTATAAATATCTATCATAGACAAGGACGAGGAGGAAAAGGATTATCTGGAGTTTCTCTAAAAGAAGATGACTTTGTAAAAAACATTTTCATTGCATCTACTCATAGTTATATTCTATTTTTTACAAATAAGGGTAAATGCTATTGGCTGAAGGTTTTTCAAATTCCAAAAGGTGGAAGGACTTCTCGAGGAAAAGCTATTGTAAATCTTTTACAATTAGAAAAAGATGAGAATGTTATGACTTATGTTGCTGTTAAAGATTTTGAAGAAGAACAATTTATTATTATGTCTACAAAAAAGGGAATCGTGAAAAAAACTAAATTAACCTCATTCAGTCATCCAAGATTAAATGGGATTATTGCTATCAAGATTGCAGACGATGATGAACTTCTTGATGCACAAATTACTTATGGTAGTAATGAAATTATTTTAGCTACCAAAATGGGTTATGCAAATAGATTTTTTGAGCAGGATGTCAGACCTCAAGGAAGGAATACTTACGGCGTGCGCGGCATTAGACTGCGAAAAGGTGATAAAGTAATAGGAATGGTTGTTGTTAAAAGACATGGAACTCTATTAGTCCTAACTGAAAATGGATATGGAAAAAGAACTGCTATCGCAGATTATCGTATTACTAAAAGAGGGAGTAAGGGAGTTATTACAATAAAAACAACTGAAAGAAATGGAGATTTGGTTAAAATAAATGAAGTTATTGATGATGATGACCTGATTATTATTACAAGTTCAGGAAAAGTAATTAGACAGCATATTGAGAAAATATCAGTAATCAGTCGCAATACTCAAGGTGTGCGTTTAATAAAACTAAATGAGGGTGACAGGGCTACTGATAGTGCCTTACTTGAACATGAAAAGATTGATAATAATGAAAGTGTTGAAATCTTAAATGAAAGTGTTAATGAGTAAATTAAATTATGAGATATATCAAAGTATTTTTCGTTTATTTTATAGCGTTTTTTGTTTTGTTAAACTCTTGTGCTCCCAATATTATCCCAATTCAATCAAAAAATGTAATAATCAAAGATAAATTTTCCTTGGTCAAAAAGAAAGAATTTGATATTGCAATTCAAGCACAAAGTTGGAATGAACAACCTGATAACCTTGAAAATTATTTTACAGTTTTTTATATTATTTTCCGCAATAATACAAGAGAACAGATAAATTTAAAGAAGGATTCATTTGTTCTTATAGATGAAAATGGCGAGCAGTATAACTTGTTTGATTGTAAGGAAGTTACAAAAATAATATATGGGGATAACCAATTTTATGATTTAAATTATATTATTGATTTTGAATCAAAAGATAAAGATGAAATAAAAGAAGAATATGAGAACCGTTTGAATGGAATGCGCAATATAATGTTAAAATCATTTAATTTCAGTGATATCAGACCACAAGCACAACAAAGCGGATATATCTTTTTTGAAAAGATAAGATTTAAGAAAAGATTATTTTTCAAAATTTATTATAATGATGTTTCTATACCGTTTCTCATAAGTAATTAACTCAAGTTTCGCACTTAAAAATTAAGCAATAAGAAATTACCGGTAACGGCTTAGAGACCATTTCAATTTGAGACTGCTGTGCCTTTAGTAGAAAAATGGTTAAAAATGATGGATATTATTGTAGGAAGTTATTTAAGGAAATAACATCCCCCTTTATCCCCCTTCAAAGGGGGAATTAGAGGGCTGTAAGTCTCCCTTTGAAGGGAGATTTAGAGGGATGTAAGTCTCCCTTTGAAGGGAGATTTAGAGGGATGTAAGTCTCCATTTGCAAGGAGATTTTGAGGGATGTAAATAAATCTTTGAGTTATAAATGCGTGGTAATAGGGAATCTATAGACGATGGATGGTCTAATAGGAAATATTTATGTTGAAGTTGAAAAAAGGATTTTTCGTTCAGTCACTAATTTGAACTCGCTATTTATCTGCACTTAATCATCTGCGAAACTTGAGTAATTAAAAATTGGAATCTGGGTTTTCAAAACCTTTTTACTACTGGGAGCATAATATTGTTTACCCAGTAGGATAACATTTTGTATCCAACGGTGTAAAATTTATTTTTAAGAATTATAGTGGAGTGCGAAAACGATCTCCGATTTATCGGAGAGAACTTTTCGCCAATACTATACGCTGAAAGTTCGTCTCCCGAATCCCCGATTGGCTCGGGGACGGGACTCCTTATTTCAGCACTCCGCTTTTACCCGGTATCATGTATTGGATACAAATGCAAACAGTTTTATGCACCCAGTAATAACTCAAAAACTATTTTCTTGAAATATGAATCCTGTTCAACTTATTATCAAAAAACGAGATAAACAGAGATTAACCAAACCAGAAATTCATTTTTTTATCACAGAATATCTTAATGGTAATATTTCAGAATATCAGATGTCTGCAATGCTGATGGCAATCCTTCTTAAAGGTATGGATTTAGAAGAGACCTATTGGTTAACACAGGAATATATTGAATCTGGTGAAGTAATAAAGTTTGAAAATACTAATAGTAGATTCATTGATAAACATAGCACTGGTGGGGTTGGGGACAAAGTATCTCTAATATTGGCTCCAATTGCTGCAGAATGTGGCATCTCAGTACCAATGATTTCTGGCAAAGGTCTTGGACATACAGGTGGAACTTTGGATAAACTTGAATCTATCCCGGGATTTCAAATTCAAACATCATTGAGTAGATTCAAGGAATTGGTTTTGAAAAACGGTCTTGCAGTAATTAGTCAATCAAAGGAGATTGTTCCTGCAGATAGAAGAATCTATGCACTGCGTGATGTAACCGGAACAGTTGAAAGCATTCCACTTATGACTGCGAGCATTATGAGTAAAAAAATTGCTTCTGGGATAGATGGTTTGGTTATAGACCTTAAAGTTGGAAATGGAGCGTTCATCAGAGATATTGATACTGCCAAAAAGTTAGCAGAATCATTCAATAAGATAGGTGCAAGATTTGGTAAGAAGGTAGAAATCTTGTTTACAAATATGGATTCACCTTTGGGTACTTGTGTCGGAAATAGCATTGAGGTAATAGAATCAGTTGATTTTCTTAAAGGAAATTATCAAAAGGATTTGAAAGAGGTTACTTTTGTATTATTAAGCGAGATGCTGATTATGGCTGGAATTGTAAGGAATTATGATAAAGCAGAAAATATGATATTGCAAAAAATAAAATCAGGTAGGGCATTACAAAGGTTTGCAAAATTTGTAGAATTACAAGGAGGAAATCCAGATATTGTTAATGATTATTCAATTTTAGGAGAAGCAGAATATTCACTTCCAATTATTGCAGATTCTGAAGGTTATATAAAAGATATTAATAGCAGAGAAATAGGCTGGGCATTGATTGATATTGGTGCAGGTAGAAAAAAAGTTTCTGATAAAATTGACCATCAAGCAGGAGTTAAATTATATAAGAAAGTTGGAGACAAGATTAGCAAGGGAGATGCTTTAGGGGAGGTGTTTTACAATAAAGGAAATGGGAAAATAGTTGCTAATAATATAAAAAAATCTTACCAGATAGGAGCAAAACCAGTTCAAAAGAGAAGTATGATTTTAGGGACATTTAGCTCATTTGGAGTGTAGTGACTATGTTACTGTATAATTTTCATGAGGGAAACTTTATGAATTGCTTGAGTATAACATAAAAAGCTCTCTTATAATTTTTAGAGGGAAAACAAAGAATTTGACAATTTTGTTGTTAAAAATATCAATTTGTTTTATCCATTGATACTTCTTAATTATGAAGATATTGTAAAGATAGTTAATGCTCCTCAAATTGATGCTTTTATGACTGTTATTTATATTGCAAAAGAATATTTAAATAAAATTCAAAGAATTGCTTTACAAAAATAATAGTATTTTTTGAATTAGTTTTATACAGAAAGAGGGCTTTATTATGAAATTAAAAATTTTGATTTTAATTATTTTCCCTGTGCTCTCTATTTCTCTTTGGCAGACAAACCTTTTTGCCGAGAACTATATGGAACAAATAGGCTATATGGAAGGAGAACATGCCCGTTCCTTCTTTGGAAAACACATTACCTCCCTAGATTTTAATGGAGACGGCTATGATGATATTATAGTAAGTTCTCAAAAATATAATCCAACAGGAGGATACTCTGAAGGAAAAATATATTTTTATCTTGGTGGAGAAGTATTTGATAGTGAAGTTGATTTTACTCTTACAGGGAGTGATTCTAATATTGTAGGTTCTCATGTTGCCAACTTAGGTGATTTGAATAACGATGGCAAAGAAGATTTGGGGATAACTAGGCACAGTTACATTACAGATGAGCGGTTAATTCAGATTTTATATGGTAATTTGGAAAATGATACTATTCCAGATTTTGAAATGGCTTTTTCTGATGATGAATATTTTTATGGGTATATAAGGGGCCTTGGAGATATTAATCATGATGGCTTTGACGATGCAGGAATTTGTATTTCACATAGCGATCCGGTTATTCCATTACCAATAGAGTTTTATATTGTCTATGGTGGAGCTGATAGCCTAACATTAGAATTATTTAGGATATGTGGAGAAAGTGGAGTATTTGGGATGAGCGGTGTAGGTGATATCAATAATGACGGTTTTGATGATTTTTGCGTTGGCTATCGCCTTGATAGTGATGAAGAACTTTATACCAATATACTATATTTTGGAGGAGATACCATAGATACAACAATTGCAGTAACACTCTATGAAGTAGAAAATACTAATATGAACTTGGGTTTGCCTGCTGGTGATTTGAATAATGACAGTTATGCTGATTTTGGAGGACATTTTGGGTCTGATATAGATATCTGGTTCGGTAAAGATACAATTACCTCTCAATACGATCTTACAATTACATCAGGTAGCGGAGGCGGTGCTCTAGACTATGCTTTTGCTCATGGTGACCTGAATAACGACGGTTATAGTGACCTGGTGATTGGATCACCATATTATGCAAGTTATGATGGAATTGCTTATCTTTATATGGGAAGCGAGAATCCAAATAATTCCATTGATCTTGAATTTCCCAGTTATACGGTTAATCATGAATGGGGAACTGCAGTTACTATCGGTAGATTTAATGGAGATGAATATGATGATGTTGCTATATCAGGGCCAGTGTATGATGTTGACCAAAATCCTGGTTATGTCTATGTTTTTGCAGGTAATGATAGCTTAGCAGATACAACAGTAGGAGTTGATGATAATGAAGAATTTGGAATTACGAATTACGAATTGATGAATGTATATCCGAATCCATCTACTAAAGAAATTAATTTTGAAATTAAGACTCAATATATAAATTATCTTCAAATACAGATTTATAATGTTAAAGGACAATTAGTAGAAAAAATTAATGTCAAAGATAGGAATTTTGTCTGGAAGGCAAAAGAAACAACTTCTGGGGTTTATCTTTGTAAATTAGTTTATAAAAACAAGGTTCTGGAAGTTAAAAAGGTAACATTTGTGAAATAGTGAATAACTAATAGTGAATAGTGAATAGGGAATAACGAATAGTGAATAACTGATTATGAAAGATAGTATTTTGTTGGATAAATCATTTGATTTTGCGAAACGAATTATAAAGCTTTATAAATATTTAACTGAAAATAAAAAAGAATTCGTTTTATCTAAGCAATTGTTGAGAAGCGGAACCTCAATCGGAGCAAATATAAGAGAAGCGAAGTATGCTCAAAGTAAAAAGGATTTTATTTCAAAAATGAGTATCGCTTTAAAAGAAGCAAGCGAAAGTGAATATTGGATTGAATTATTGAAAAATGAATATCTGACAGAAAAGGAATCTGATTCTATAATTAAAAATCTAATAGAAATCATAAAAATGTTGACTAAAAGCATAAAAACTGCAAAAGAAAAAAACAAAAACAACGAATAATTAAAAAAAATAACTATTCACTATTCACTATTCACTATTCACCAAAAGAATTGGAGGATAAAATGCGTTATTTAAAAATAGTGTTAAGTATAATTACAGTATTATTTTCAATTACAAATCTTTTTGGTTTGTATTCTGATGGTTTTATTATTGGTTGCTACTCATATTTAAACGATAATAGTGTAACAAATAGTGACAGCGTATATTTTAGGTTTATTTCCGAAGCACATTTTAATTGTCATCTTTGCAATAGTGATAATAATTCACCGGATATTACAAATCTCATCACAGAGTCTGATAGTAGAGGTCTTGATATGATACTTACAGATCGTGTCTGGCAACCAGAGAACGATATAATAGGTGTTTACAATCTGCTACGAGCCAATTACTGGAAATATGAAGCGGAATATTCTGGGATTGGTGAAGAAATTGAACCTGAACCTTGCCATTCCGAATTTTATTACAGGATAATAAGAGGAGATAATGTAGGAGAATTTGATTTTGATGATAATGCCTCTCACGACTATATGTGGCAATGTTTAGAGAATTACCATTCCTCTGGTTTAGCAGCGGACACATTATACTGGAAGTGGCAGTATAATAATAAGGATGAGCTGCTGGAGAATCAGATTATTTTACCGATTCAGGATACGCTCTTTTTCGATTTTGCTATGAGACTTGACCCTCTTGGTCATAGCAATTCTACACCGATATGTGATGTAAATGTTTTTGTAGTGAATGATGATGGAGAAAAAGTTTATTTGCCTATTCATACAAATGTTCGTCTTCCCTATAATAATGAACTTTCGGTTGGAGAATTTGTAGGTATGGGAGCAACTGGTGATGTATATGTGGACTTTTCATTCTATACGATAGTAGATTCTATACTGGAGGAATTAATTAATGCTTACGGTGGTTTTGAACCTCAACTTAAAAATTTTAACTTTGAGGTTTACTGGCATGGGAATGGAAATCTATATATTGATTATTTCAAGATTTATGATGATATTTACAGGAAATTGAAAAATGGAGAGTATAATGATATGTTAGCAAACAGATTAACTCAAATCGGTCTAACTCCAAGTTCAAATTCTAGTTTAAAGTATTTGTATGCCAAGGATGAGCCAAGACCACCGCAATTTGATGCACATAGGATTGTTGAGGACAGTTTGCTGTGGCAATATTCAAATCTTTTACTCCCTGCTTTAGATAAGTATCACGGTTGTTATCCAGATTATCATCATCATGAGTTTTTTAATGATTATGCCGAACCTGAACAGGTAATGCTAGATAGTTACCCGATTAAATCAGGGTTAAAATGGAATGTTCCGACAGGTGATAAAAATATTCAGGGCCATATAAACTGGATGCTGAACATTTATGAAAACGCCATAGAGGAATTCAGCGAAAAGCCATTGATAGCTATTCCTCAAACTTATGGCAGATGGAACTATGCTAATACAGATTCAGCAAGATGGGGCTGGGTAATGCGTGCACCTAAAGAGATGCAAAAATGTTTGCAATACCTTCCACTATGTTATGATATGGATGGAGTTGTTGATTTTAAATTGATTTCTGCTTATAATTATAGTTCAAGATATGGAGATTATTCAGAACCTGTTAATGGTAGTATGGATTCATTTCTGGAGGATCCTATAAGAGATGGCAGTTTTCACCGATTAGGTTTAATAGATAAAGATGATACAACAAATACTGGTAATCCTGTTCTAACACCGCAATATTATGCAGTTCAGGAAGCAAATGCCAGAATTGCTGTTTATGGACCGATAATAGAAACCTTACGATGGCTTGGAGCCAATCATGATAATGAGGTAGTAAATGAGGGAACAGTATATGAAACAGGGTTAACATCTGTTGAAGTTCATGAAGATTCAACATCTGGTAATTATGAAGGTTATGTAGAAATTGGAGCATATAAAGATGATGACACAGGAAACAGCTATTTTATGTTA